>DAHWHT010000306.1 GCA_027335515.1 Clostridia bacterium | reverse complement strand
CTCTATGACGTGGAGCGGGATCCCGCCGAACTTCGCGACCTGTGGAATGTCCCCGCCTTCGCGGCCGTGCGGGCCGAGCTTACCGAGGAGTTGCTCCGCTGGATCATGCGGACCGAAGACCCGCTGCCCACAGCGCGCTACCGCCCCAAGCGCTAACGTTCCATGCGGGAAGGGGCGCCGTCGGGGATCGGGGCGGTTGCATCCGGTCTGCGGCGGACGATACGCGTCTCCTGGCCGCCTCCCGCGGTGCGTCAGGCGGAGGGCGCGGTATGGGGCCGCGCTTCTTGCAGCCGGTTGGTGGCAGGGCGCCGCGTTCGGTGCCGTCGGGCGGTGGCGCGCGGGGCGTTCCGACCGCGTTTTTGTCCCTCTCCTGATCGGGCAGCCCCGCGACCGGCACCTTCGGCCGCGTCCGCTTCGTCACCCCCCCGCTTCGCGTTTGGCCTTTACCGCCTCGCTGCTCCAGGCCCACAGGCGCCGGGCCGCCTCGCCGTCGCGATCGGGGCCGTCAGGCTGCGTGGGGCGGCGGTCGACGAAGTATTGGCCGGTGTATGCGCCGGCCTCGGGGGCGTCGGCGAGCCAGACCAGGGTGTCCGCGCCCTCGGCCGGGCGTCGGCTGAACGGTCTCAGCAGGCCCATGGCCACGCTGGTCAGGCCCCCGTTGTTGCGCCCGAATCCCGTGGCCACAAAGCCCGGGTGGAAGCAGTTGGCCGTCACGTCGCTTCCGGCCAATTGCCGCGCGAGTTCCTGAGTGAACAGAATGTTGGCCAACTTCGACTGCCCATACCGGCCAAACCCCCGGTAGCGCTGCTCCGCGCCCATGTCATCCCAGGGGATGCGCGCCCCACGGTGCGCGGCGGACGAGGTGGTGATGATGCGGGCCGGCTGGCTGGCCCGCAGGCGGTCCAGCAGCAGGGTGGTCAGGAGGAAGGGGGCAAGATGGTTGAGTGCAAGGGTCATTTCAAGCCCGTCGGCGCTCACCTGACGGTTCATGTACAGCGCACCGGCGTTGTTGATCAGTACATCGATGCGGGGATAGCGCTCCAGGGCGTCCGCGGCGAGGCGGCGGACCTCCGCCAGGGATGAGAGGTCGGCGGTCAGAACGTCCACATCCATCCCTGGCCGGCCCGCCGCCGCGATCTGAGCGACTGCGGCCTCGGCCCGCGGTTGGTGGCGCGCGACGATGCTGACGCGGCCGCCCAGCGCCGCCAGCGCCGCTGCCGCCGCTAGCCCAATGCCTCCTGTGGCGCCGGTGATCAGAATGCGCTTTCCCGAGACGCCCGCCCACGGCTGATCCACTGCAGACCGCCCCTCTCGGGACCCCAGAGTGGGGCATCCCGCGCCATCCTCTCATCCCCTGGTGTGGCAGGCAACGGGATCCAGCATGGCCTTTGTTGCGGCGCGGATACGCCGTGTGCTCTGATGTCCGAAGTCGGGGCGAAGCGCATCCATCCGGAGGGTGATCGTCCGCATGGAGGACAGGTTGAGCCTCTCCACGACCGCACGCAGCCAGATGCTCGACATCACGGAGAACGTGCGGCGGGTGGTTTCGGCAAGCGGTGTGCGCACGGGCCTGTGTCTGGTGTATTCGATGCACACCACGGCCGGCATCACGGTCAACGAGCACGCGGATCCCGATGTGGCCCACGACCTGCTTTGGTGGCTGGACAGCACCGTTCCGAAGCGGCAAGAAGGATTTCGTCACCGGGAGGGCAATTCCGACAGCCACATCAAGGCAGTCCTGGTGGGAACCTCGGCCACGCTGTTGGTCCGAGATGGCCTCCTGGTGCTGGGCACATGGCAGGGAGTCTTCTTCTGCGAATTCGACGGCCCCCGTCGTCGGCGCTGTCTGGTGCGCGTCGTACCGGACGCGACCGCAGGCGCCTGACACGCCGACGGAGGCGACCCCGCCCCTCGAGCGACGGGGCCCGGGTCGCGCAAGGCGATGGGATCCCCGAGCCGCCGGCGCCGGGAGGTTCGTGAAGGAGACGGGCCACGGCCGCACGCGCGGGGGAAAGGGCCGACGGTACGGGGTCGCCTGGGGTCAACGGTTCCAGGCAGCGCGAGACGGACGATCTGCGCGGGTCGGGAAGGGCGACCAGGACGGGGCGGCTGTCGCCGAGATGGCCTCGGGCGCTCGCGCCGCGGAGATGTGGCGTGGACACAAGCGGGGGGTGGCGGCGTTGCTGAACGATTTCGATCCTCGGAGCTATCGGCTGCAGCACCAAGCGATCCTGCACGCCGCCCGTGTGGCGGTGGACGAGGCGTTCGAGGACCTGATGCGGCTGGGCGAAACGATGCCGCCCGGCGGAAGCGCCGCGGATGTGTTCGAGGAGTGGGAATGCACGCTTGTGCTGGCGACGGCGCTGCCTCGGCAGTATGTGCACGGTTATGGGCTGGGGTTCCTCAAGCGGTTCGTCGTCTGCATCGTGGCCGTGATGGAGAAGATCGGCTCGCCCGAGCCCGCATGGCTTGGCTGCACGGCGGAGGAGATGGCCCTGTGGGCCATTCTCGAGAAGGCGCAGTCCCTCATGGAGATCCAGAACGACGCGCAAACAGACCCTACGGACGCGTTCAGCGGGCTGCGGGGCGAGGAGGATCCTTTCGGCATCGCCACCGACCTGATGTACGAAGACACGGATTTCCTCACCCTGTTCAATGGCCAGCTCGACGGGATCGACGAGGGCCATGTCGGCCGGTTGCTGGGGATGCAGAGCCTGCGCTTTGACGACTGGTTTAAGCCGTTCAACCCGCCGCGGCGCGTACACCCATACGTCATGCCGGAGACTCAAGGGATCGGTCGCCGGGGGCGGGCGGCTGGTCACGGGGGTGGCCGTCCGCGACGTATCGCGCGCCGGCGGCGGAGTGGGGCGGGCACGCCCCCGGATGTTATCGCGCGCATCGCATTGGTGAACTGCGGCGGAAAGCGTGCCCCCGCGTGGGCAGACCCGGGTTCCGGGGAGGCGCGCGATTTCTGGTATTTCTGTAACCGCCATGGCGAGCAGTCGGTGGCGCGCCGGATGACCGACGGGCTGCATCTGGCCCTGCAGGACGCGGGGTGGGAGGACGTTGTGATCCCGGCGTTGGATCTGGCCCGCGCGCGAGCCGCGTGTATGGAGTACCTGGCTCTGCGCTTTTTGGGGGGCCAGGCCGGGCGGGCCGTGCGCGAAGCAGCCAGCGCGTCCGAGGAGACGCCCGCATCGGTCGTGCGCCTCGACGGGCGGGGCGGCCCTCCCCTGCTCGTCGCGGGCGACACCATTCTCAACCACGAGGAGGCCATCTGGCTGGCGGCCGTACTGGCGGTGCTTGTGCCTTCCGGGCTGTAGCGGCCGGCGGGCGGATGCCGATTGCCGTCCCCTCTGTTTGGGACGACACCGCCACAGGGTCGCACGCACCGACATGAGGGAGCGTGCCCCGATGCCGCCGCTGCGCAGCAACCGCTCTTGCCCCTACCCTCGGCCGCCCGGTCGCCGCACATCTGCGGCCGCGACCTCCGCCGCATGGCCGGCGACCTGGGCAGGCGCGAAGATGGCTTCGGCGTCGTTGCGCGCCGCCTCGGCCACACCCGCGCATCCACCACTTTGCGTGTCTGGCTTCAACCGCCAGCGAAGGGGTACACGGCCCGCAGGTGTGCCACCGCCGACGTCAGTTCCGCCGCGGAGCGGCAGTGCTCCACGCACAGGTAGCCGTTGAACCCCAGGCGCTCCAGGGTCCGCAGCACCGCCGCGTGGTCCATTTCGCCCGCGCCGACGGGCCGCGCCTCCCATCTGCCGTCCCGGCCGGAGCGCGCGCCGTCGTTGACGTGGGCGTGGACGATCTCCCCCCCGAAGCACCTGGCCGCCTCCACGGGGTCATCCCCGGCTACATAGTAGTTGCGCGCGTCGAAGTTCACCTTCAGGCGGGGGTGCGCCACGGCGGTCAGCACCCGCTGGACGTCGGCGGCCGTGCGCACCCAGCAGCCGGGACCAGCCTCGAGGGCGAACACCCCGCCCTGCTCGTCCGCGAGCCGCACGACGCCGTGCACCGCGTGCAGCACGCTCTCCCAGGCGGCATCCTCGGACAGTCCGTCCGGCTTCGCCTTGACCTCGCCGGTGACCCCAAATTTCGCATGTCTGTCGTGACTGGAATCTTCGCACGCCGCGCTTCCGCCATGCGCGTTCGGTTGCTAATCAGCCGTCATGCCGAACTGTGTGGCGTCAGGACTACGCTCAGAATGACCACTGCAT
>DAHWHT010000290.1 GCA_027335515.1 Clostridia bacterium | reverse complement strand
CCTCGTACCCGTCGCCCTTGGTCTCAGCCTGGTGGCAACTCCGGCCGCCGCTGCGGCGGGCGACGGCGGTCCAAGCGCACTGCCGGCGCCGGCCGCCACCCAAATCCCCACAGCTCGCGGCAGCGTGGGCAAACCCGTCTCGTACGGCGGCTGGGGCAGCGGCTACGTCGCCTACGCGCCAGCCGGCAAACGCTTCACCGCCGTGTCTACGACATTTGTCTTGCCACGCCACGCACCGCCGGCACCCACGCAGGGCGTCGCATGGGCGGGGATCTGGGCCGGCATCGGCATCCACGCCCTCGGTCACTCTCAGTTAATGCAGGCCGGCGTCTACCTTCAGACGGCGGCCGGCCAGCGGGGTTGGAGCTTGGAGGCCCCTTGGTGGATCAACGAGCCCGCGAACCCAACGGCACCCCACGAGCTGATGCTCAACGTGGAACCGGGGGACCGCGTCACCGTCCTGGTGGCGCAATCCGCGCACCGGGCCGACCACTGGAGCTTTCGTCTCAAGGACCACACCAACGGCTTTTCGGCAAGCGGCCGTTGCAGCGGTTGCAGCAGCGTCGCGCACACCGCCGCCTGGATCCTTGAGGATCCATACAACGGCACGGCGCCCTACGCCAACCCCGGCCGGGTCCGCTTTCTGGATGCCGCGGCGGCGGTCGGCTTTGGCAAGCTGCGGCCCATCTCACAACTGACGGTGCGGCCCGTGCTGCGCGAGGCGATGGGGCAGACGCAGGGCCCGGTCGCATCCCGACCTGGATCCACAGGTGGTTTCACACTGAACAACCTTAACGGCTAAGAAAGGGAGCAAGACTGGATCTGATACTCACAACTGGACTTGTCGCACTCCCCCGGCGCCGGTAACGTGGCGATGCGGTCGGATCGTGTCACACGACCCAAAGATGCCGCCGGCGACCTCCAGCCGCGGGCCGCGTCGCCGCACAATCGGCTCGCAGGTGGAGGCGCCGATGGACGTCTGCATCGTGACGCACAACGTCCGCAAAGGCGACGGCCAGGGTCGGGTCAACTACGAGATCGTGGCGGAGTTGCTGCACCAGGGACACCGGGTTCAACTGGTGGCAACCACCGTGGCGCCGGAGTTTCAGGACGCCGTGCGCTGGTGGCCGATACCCATCCCGCCGCTGCCCACCCAGTTGCTGAAAAATCAGTGGTTCGCGCTGCGCAGCAGCGCTGTGCCTCCCCTGAAGCGCAACGGCCGCACGGTCATCCACGCCAACGGTTTCATTACTTGGCCAAGCGTCGATGTGAATACGGTCCACTACGTGCACGGCGCTTGGCTGCGTTCGCCCTACCACACCTGCCACGAACGCCCGGGACCCTACGGGTGGTACCACTGGACATACTCCAGGCTGAATGCCGAGCTCGAACGGCATTCGTTTGCGCAGGCCCGCCTCGTGGTTGCGGTCTCGGACAAGGTGCGGGAGGAACTCGTCTCGGCCGCGGGCGTGCCGCCCGCCAAGATTGAGGTGATCGCCAACGGGGTCGACACCGAGGAGTTCCACCCCGGCCCCGTGGATCGCAAGGCCCTGCGCCTACCAACCGCAGGATTTCTCCTATTGTTCGTCGGCAATATTCGAACTCCGGTGAAGAACCTCGGAACGGTGCTTGCCAGTCTCCCATCCGTCCCCACGGCGCTCCTTGCCGTGGCCGGGGATACCGAAGGCAGCCCCTATCCCGCGATGGCGCAGAGGCTGGGCGTGGCCGATCGCGTTCGCTTCCTGGGTCGGCGGGACGACGTCCCCGACCTGATGCGGGCGGCCGACGCCTTCGTCTTCCCATCCCACTACGAGGCCTGCAGCCTGGTATTGTCCGAGGCCATGGCTTCCGGCCTACCCGTGGTCACCGCGCGTTCGGCCGGCATGTTTTACCGACTGCGGGACGGCGTGGACGGTTTTGTTCTGGAGGACGCCGGGGACGTGCATACCCTGGCGGCGCGGATCACCTGGTTGATCGACCACCCGGATGCAGCGGCGCGCATGGGTCGGCGAGCGCGGGCGGCAGCGGAACAGTTGACCTTTCGCGCCATGGCACAGCGCTACATCGCGGTCTACGAGTCGCTCGCGGGCTCACCGCCGCGCTCCGCCTGACGCGGGTCGCCAAGAGGAAGGGGGGGATGGCCATGTGTGGGATCATCGGCTGCGTAACCGACCGCGACGTACCGCGGGACCGCTTCGACGCCGCACGCGATCGGATGCACCCGCGCGGACCAGACGACGCGGGCTCGGTCTTCGAGCGACCGGTCCACCTCGGCAGCCGACGCCTCGCCATTCTCGACCTATCCCCGGCCGGCCACATGCCCATGGCAACGGCCGACGGTGCCCTGACCGTCGTGTTCAACGGTGAGATCTACAACTTCCAGCAACTGCATCAGGAACTGGCCCAAAAGCGGCGGTTCCGATCGCGCACCGACACGGAGGTCCTCCTGCACGGCTTTGCGGTGTGGGGCTGGGAGGGATTGCTACAACGGATCGACGGCATGTTCGCCTTCGCCCTCTGGGAACGGCACACGCAAACCCTGCATCTGGCCCGGGACCGCGTGGGCAAGAAACCCCTCTACTACACCGTGCAGCCGGACGGCCTGTATTTTGCCTCCACCCTGGATGCCCTCGTGGAATTGCTCCCGGCTCGGCCCCCTCTGGAGCCACGGGCCATTGACGCGTATCTGGTCTATCAGGCGGTGCCCGCCCCATGGACGGTCTACCAGGGGGTGCACCATCTGGAGCCCGGACACGCGGCGACCTTCCACTGGCCGCGGCGGCGGTGGGAGGCGCACCGCTACTGGGACGTCTCCTACCACGACAAAGTGGACATCTCCGAGGCGGAAGCGATCACCGAGATCGACCGACTTGCCGCGCGGGCCGTGCGTCAACGATTGGTCAGCGACGTGCCGGTGGGGTCCTTCCTCTCCGGGGGGGTGGACTCCGGGATCGTCACGGCCCTGATGGCCCGGGAGGCCGGCCGGCGCGTGGAGGCCGTTACGCTCGGATTCGAGGATCCGACCTACGACGAGCGTCCGGCCGCACGGGATGTCGCCCGCCACCTCGGGGTGGACCTGCACGAGGAGGTGCTGCGGCCAGACGCACTGCAGCACCTGCCGGCCATTCTGGCGCAGCACGGGCAACCGCTCGCCGACGTCTCCATCGTCCCGACGTACTTCGTGGCCCAGGCGGCACGGCGCCACGTCACCGTCGTCCTGAACGGAGACGGCGGCGACGAACTCTTTGGCGGCTACGCGCGGCCGCTGGTGGCCAAAGCGGCGCAATCCTATCGCCGCTGGACCCCGCAACCCATGCGTAGCGCATTGCACAGCACCTCGGCTCGCTGGCCGCGCCGGCTGGGGATGCTCCTGGCGGACGGGGCAACGGACGCCCGCGGCGCCTTCCGCTACGACCGGGCCCTGCGCGGCTCGGCGGACTCCGCCTACACCCCGACGTTCCGTGCCGGGCTCTCCGCCTTGGGCTGGGATGCGGACGAACGGTATGGGGCGGTCTGGGACCGGGCGGACGGGGTGGACGATGTCGATCGCTGCCTCTACGGGGACTTCAAGACGTATCTGCCCGACCAACTGCTGGTCAAGATGGACGTGGCCACCATGGCGCACTCTCTTGAAGCCCGTTCGCCGCTCTTGGACACGGCGCTGATCACGTTCGCCGCCCGCCTGCCCACATCGCTACGGCTGCCGGGCTGGACCACCAAGCACCTGCTCAAGCGGTTGGCGGGACGGCTGTTGCCCGCCGCCGAACTCCGAGGTCCCAAACGGGGCTTCGTCATGCCAGCCGCGCACTGGCTCGCTGGCGAAGCGGCGCCCCACGTCCACGCCGCGCTGGGAGGGCGCGATGCGGCCGTCCTGGAGTACCTGGACACCGATTGGCTGCGCGGGCTGCGGCACGCCGACCTGCGGGCCGACCGGCGCGCGGCGCAACAACTGTGGACCGTGTGGCTGCTTGAGCTCTGGCTAAGACTGCAGCAGGGGCGGTTGGACGCAACCGACCGACTGGATGCGGTGTTGCGGTCGACCCCCGCACCGCGGACATCGCCCGCCGCCAGCCCTGCGGCGCCCGCGACTGCGGTCACCGTTGCTGCGGCAGCCAAGGCGGCATCGACCACCGACCAGGTACCTGCGGCGACCGGGGCCGGCCCCGGCATGGCAAACGGCCTACGCCACGTTCCGCCGCCACCGCCGATACGCATCCTCCAGATAGGCATGGAATGGTTTCCCGAGACGCCCGGTGGCCTCAACCGCGTCTTCTACCATCTGGCCCACCACCTGCCGGCGGAGGGGGTGGAGGTCCAGTCGCTGGTCGAGGAGTTGAAGGCGGCCCCCGAAGGACCGGCGGCGGCCCTGGTCGGGATGGCCTCGCCGGAGACCGCGCAGCTCAAACGGGTGCTGACACGGCGAGTGGCCGTCGCGCGAGCCCTGGAAGCGCGGCCCGTCGACCTCGTGGCGTGCCACTTCGCCCGCGCCCTTTGGCCTGCCCAGTCCGACCTGGGGGACCTGCCGCTAATTGTTCACTTCCACGGACCATGGGCCCTGGAGGTGGCGGCCGAAGGCGCGGCCAATTGGAAGCGGGCCCTCGCCCTCCACGTCGAACGGGCCGTCTACCGGCGGGCGCAGCGGTTCATCGTACTCTCCAAAGCCTTCGGAGCGATCCTCGAGCGCCAGTATGGGGTGGACCCGGCGTGCATCCGAATCGTGCCGGGCGGGGTCGATGTGGATCGCTTCACCCCTGCCGGCACGCGCGGCGACGCACGCCTGCGGCTTGGCTGGCCCGTGGACCGGCCAACCCTGGTCGCGGTGCGGCGACTCGTACATCGCATGGGGCTCGAGCAACTGATCACGGCGATGGGGTTGGTGCGCGCCCGGGTGGACGACGTCCTCCTGCAGATCGTCGGGGAGGGCGGGCTGCGACCGACACTGGAGGCCCAGGTCGCGGCCCTGGGCCTCACGGATCACATCCGCTTTGCCGGTCGGGTTCCGGAAGCGGACCTGCCCCTGGCCTATCGGGCCGCCGACCTGAGTGTGCTGCCCACCGTCGCGTTGGAAGGGTTTGGCCTCTCCGCGGTCGAGTCGCTCGCCGCCGGTACGCCCGTCGTCGGGACGCGGGTGGGCGGCATCCCGGAGATCCTGGAACCGTTCAGCCCACAACTGCTCAGCGATCAGGCCACCCCAGAGCACCTGGCCGAGATCCTGGCAGCCGGTCTGAGCGGCGCGCGCTCCCTTCCCACTGCGGCCGCGTGTGCCGCGTACGCCCGTTCCCACTTCTCCTGGGGATCCGTCGCCGCCCAGGTGCGAGAGGTCTACGCCGAATCGCTCGGCATCGCGGAGGGAGATCAGCGTGCGCTTGCTCTTTCTTGATCACGCCGGGGTGCTGGGGGGCGCGGAACTCTCGCTGCTGGACATCGCCCGCCACCACCGGGCCGCATCCGAGGTCGTCCTGTTCAGCGACGGGCCCTTCCGGTCCGCGCTGCAGGAGGCCGGGGTGACGGTGACCATCTTGCCCATCCCCGAGCGCCTGCTGGAGGTGAATCGGGCCGACGGCTGGCGCAGCGTCGCGGCCCTGCCCGGAATCCCGGCGGCCCTGCGCAGCCTGGCCCCCTTCATACGGCGGGCGGACCTCGTGCACTGCAATTCCCAGAAGGCCTTTGCGCTCGGCGCCGTCGCGTCACGCCGCCATCGCAAACCGGTCGTCTGGCACCTCCGGGATATCCTCACCGCCGACCACTTCAGCGGCACCAACCGCAGGGTGGCCGTTACCCTGGCCAACACCTTCGCCGCCCGAGTCATCGCCAACTCCCAGGCAACGGCCCAGGCCTTCATCGACGCCGGCGGCCGTCGCGACCTGCCGGTGGTCGTGTATAACGGCATCGACCCCGACGCCTTTCCCGACCTCACGCCGGAAGCCGCGCGGCAGGACGCCGGCATCGATCTGGACGGCTTCGTCGTCGGAGCCTTCAGTCGGCTCGCCCCCTGGAAGGGCCAGCATGTGCTGCTGGAGGCCTTGGCGCGGCTTCCGAACACGCACGCCCTCATCGTCGGTGACGCCCTCTTCGGCGAGACGGCGTACGAAGCCCGCCTGCGGTCGACGACGCGCGATCTCGGCCTGGAAGACCGCGTGCACTTCCTCGGATTCCGCCGTGACATCCCCGTGCTCATGGCCGCCTGCAACGCCATCGTGCACACGTCGGTGGCGCCCGAGCCGTTCGGCCGCATGATCGTGGAGGCCCAATTGGCGCGCCGCCCAGTGGTCGCAACCGCGGCCGGAGGGGCCGTCGAACTCATCGAGGACGGAAAAACGGGATGGCTGGTGCCGCCAGGGGATGCGAAGGCGCTGGCTTGGCGCTTGGCCTGCATGTTGGAGGCACGCGAAGATCAGCGCGATATGTCGCTGCGCGCCCACGCCGTAGC
>DAHWHT010000259.1 GCA_027335515.1 Clostridia bacterium | reverse complement strand
CGCCCCAAGAAGCCACCCGAAAAGCGGTGATACCGCCAAGTCGATGTCTTCAACGGCATTTGCGCCGTGACCTGCCGCGGATGGCGAGATCGGCGTCGGCGGCCTGCGTGGGCGTGGAACCCCGCGACCGTTGACCGACCGGACTGGAGGTTGTTCCCTTCTTTACCGCAGACCGGGGTGCAGGTAGACTGGAAGGCAGTGTCGACCGGCGCGAGCCCGGGTTTCGGGCCGGTCGCGGTGCCCGCCCGGATCCCGGTCACCGCTGCCATCCGCGCACCCCAGCCCGCGACCATCCCGGCTGGAGGTGCGTTGCAGTTTCCTGGGCGGCGCTCAGGGAAGGCCTCGCCTACGGCGACGGCGTCTGATCGAGCCAGACGCCGCGGGGCGACACTCCCGGCGGGCGCAGTGTCAGGCGGGTCCCAGAGGGCAAGTGGGGGGGGTGAGCCCCTACCTCCGCCGTGGCGGCGGGCGGCACATGTGGAAGGGGTGACGCCCGATGGGCGAGCCACAGCGATCGCTCTTTGATCCCCGGCTGGAGCATGACGCATGCGGGGTCGGCTTTATCGCCAACACGCGCGGCGCTTCGCACGAGGTGTTGCGCATGGGCCTGGCGGCCCTCGCCTGTCTGGAGCACCGCGGGGCGACCGCCGGAGATGCGGAGACCGGGGACGGCGCGGGCGTCCTGACCCAGGTGCCGCAAGCATTCTTCACGGGGATCTTTGCCCAGGGCGGGCGGCCGCAGCCGCAGGCCGTTGGCGTCGGGGTGTTCTTTCTGCCGCGGGATGCGGCCGAGCGGGCCCGGGTCCAGGCCGCGGCGGAGGCGGCCCTGGTCCGGGAGGGACTGGCCGAGTTCCTATGGCGGCCGGTCCCCGTGGCCGAGGAGGTCCTCGGGCGTCAGGCGCGTGCCGGGTGCCCCGCCATCGAGCACCTGCTGGTGGCGCGTCCCGCCGGCATCCCGGAGTCGGATTTCGAGCGGCGTCTGTATGGCGCGCGGCGCCGTGTCGAGGCCGAGGTATCCGTTTGGGCGTCAGGCCGCGACGATGTGTATGTGGCGTCGTTTTCCGCCAGGACCATCGTCTACAAGGGCCTGATGCTGGCGCCGCAACTTGCCGATTTTTATCGCGACCTGCGCGATCCCGACTTCCGCACCGCGGCGGTCATCTACCACCAGCGCTACAGCACCAACACCGCACCGGCCTGGCGGCGGACCCAGCCGTTCCGTCGGCTGGCACACAACGGCGAGATCAATACGCTCCAGGGAAACGTTACCTGGATGCGCGCCCGGGAGGCGCAACTGCAGTCGGGACTCTGGAGTGGGCTGGGGGACCCGCTGCGGCCCATCTGCGATCCCGAGGCGTCCGACTCGGGCGCCCTGGACAACGTGGCGGAGCTGATGCACCTGTCGGGACGCGACCTGCACCACGTCATGATGCTGCTGGTGCCCGAGGTGTGGGAGACCATGGCGGAGATGGATCCGGTGCGGCGCGACTTCTACCGCTACCACGCCGCGCTGATGGAACCCTGGGATGGGCCTGCCGCGTTGGTGTTTGGGGATGGGCGTACCTTCGGCGCCTGCCTGGACCGTAACGGTCTGCGCCCGTTGCGCTATGCCATCACCGATGACGGTTGGGTTGCCGCCGGTTCCGAGGTGGGGGCGTGGTCGCTCGACCCGGCGCGCGTGCTTCGCTACGGCAAGCTTGGCCCCGGTCAGATCCTCTGTGTCGATCTGGTCGACGGTCAGGTGATGGAGTCCGACGCCGTCAAGGACGCCGTTTGCGGCCGCCGGCCCTACGGGGCCTGGCTGGAGGCCGGCATGGTGGTCGGTGCGCACCCGGGGGGCGGGGACGCCGCGGACGGCGGTTGCGGCGACCGCTTGGCGCCGGAGGATCTTGAGCGCCTGCAGCGCGCCTTCGCATACACGCACGAAGATACGATTCATCTGCTGCGGCCGATGGTGGAGCATGGCAAGGAAGCGGTCGGCTCCATGGGCGACGACACCCCTCACGCGGTGTTTTCGGATAGGGAGCGCCCGCTTTTCCACTATTTCAAACAGCGCTTCGCGGAGGTGACCAATCCGCCGATCGATCACCTCCGCGAAGACCTGGTCTTTTCACTGCGGACGTTGCTTGGGCCGCGCGGCGACCTTTTGGCGGAATGCGCCGACCATGCCCGTCTGATTGAGATGCAGAGCCCAATCCTGCTGTCCGGGGAGCTCGCGGCCATTCGGCGCCTGGGGGAGGGTGAGCCGATTTTTCGCGCCGTCACCCTGGGGACGACGTTCCCCTGCGCGGACGGCCCTGAGGCGTTGGAGCCGGCGATCGATCGTCTGTGCGTGTCGGCGTCCGCCGCCGCGGCGTCCGGGGCGGGATTGCTCGTTCTCAGCGACCGGGGCGTGGATGACCACCACGCCGCCATTCCCATCCTGATGGCGGTCGGAGCGGTGCACCACCATCTGATCCGCGCCGGATTGCGGATGCGGGTCAGCCTGGTGGCTGAAACGGCCGAGCCGCGCGAGGTGCACCAACTCGCCGCGCTCTTGGGCTACGGAGCCAACGCCGTTCAGCCGTATCTGGCGCTGGCGACGATTGCGGCCATGGTGGCGGATGGTCGGCTGCGCCACGTGACGACGGTCGAGCAGGCGCAGTCCGCCTACCGCGCCGCGGCGGGCGAGGGGATCAAGAAGGTCATGTCCAAGATGGGCATCTCCATCGCGGAGAGCTACACCGGGGCGCAGATCTTCGAGGCGATCGGCCTCGACGGCGCGGTGATGGACAAGTGCTTTGTCGGAACGCCCTCGCGCTTTGGCGGTAACGGTTTCGCGGATCTGGGGGCCCTGGTGCTCAAATGGCACGCGGCCGCCTTTCCGCGTGTGTCATCCAAGCCCGCTTTGCACGGCTTTTATCGCCCCCGAGCCGGCGGCGAGGCGCACGAATTGACGACTGCCGTGGTGGATGCCATGCACGCGGCGGTGCGCAGCGGCCTGGTCCCCGCGGATGGATCCGTGCCGGCCGAGACCCAGGGTCTTTACCGCCACTACCTTGAGGTGGCAAGGCAGCAGGGGACGACCCAACTCCGCGACCTGTTGGGGTTTCGCAGCGACCGCGGCCCCATCCCGCTCGACGCGGTCGAGCCGGTGGCGCAGGTCTTGCGGCGGTTTTCGACGGGCTCGATGTCCCTGGGGTCGCTGTCGCCGGAGGCCCACGAAACCCTGGCGGTCGCCATGAACCGTCTGGGGGCCCGCTCCGGTTCGGGGGAAGGCGGCGAGGATCCGTCGCGATTCGGCACGGAGCGCAACAGCGCCATCAAGCAGGTGGCCTCCGGCCGTTTCGGGGTCACGCCGGCCTACCTGGCATCGGCGGCGGAGATTCAGATTAAGATGGCCCAGGGTTCCAAGCCCGGGGAGGGCGGTCAGCTTCCTGGCAACAAGGTCACCGAGTATGTGGCCATGCTGCGGCACACCACGCCGGGGGTGGCACTGATTTCGCCGCCGCCCCACCACGACATCTACTCCATCGAAGATCTGGCGGAACTGATCTACGACCTCAAGCAGGCGAACCCGCAGGCGGAGATCTCCGTGAAACTGGTCTCGCAGAGCGGCGTGGGCGTGATCGCGGCCGGTGTGGCCAAGGGACACGCCGACATCATTCTCATCAGCGGGCATTCCGGAGGCACCGGCAGTTCTCCCCTGAGTTCCATCAAGAACGCGGGGCTGCCCTGGGAACTCGGGTTGGCCGAGACGCAGCAAACGCTGCTGGCCAACCGCCTGCGGCAGCGCGTCGCGGTGCGGGTGGACGGCGGACTCAAGACGGGTCGCGACGTGGTCCTGGCCGCCATGCTCGGCGCCGATCAGTTCAGCTTCGGCACCGCCGCGATGATCGCGGAGGGCTGCATCATGATGCGCATCTGCCACACGGACAACTGCCCGGTCGGCGTGGCCAGCCAAAAGGCGGCCCTGCGTCGCAAGTTCCCCGGTGAACCGGGGCACGTCATGAACTATTTCCTGCTTCTGGCGCACGAGGTCAGGGAGATCCTGGCCGAGCTCGGGTTCACAACCCTGGACGCGGTGATCGGCCGGACGGAGCTCCTGGAGCAGGTGCCGGTCGGCCACGCGGCGGCGGATCGACTCGATCTCCGCCCGCTGTTGGCGATTCCGGAAGGGACCGAGGGGCTCGCACGCCACCACGGCGGCCAGCCCAACCGCCTGCCCCGTCAGGAGCGGCTGGACGAACGGCTGGTGGAGGGCGCCCGGGATGCCCTCGCATCCGGCGCCACCGTTTCACTGGAGTTCCCGATTCGCAATCAGGACCGCACCGTCGGTGCCGGACTGGCCTACGTCATGGCGCGGGCCGGGGACGACCCGGAGCGGGCCGCCGACCAGATCCAGGTGCGCTTCACCGGCGCGGCCGGCCAATCGTTCGGCGCCTTCCTGCCACGCGGCGTACGCTTCACGTTGCAGGGTTGGGCCAACGACTATGTCGGCAAGGGGCTCGCCGGCGGAGGGATCGTCCTGCGTCCGGATCCCCTCTTGCGGGGGGAGAGCCACACGCACGTGTTGCTGGGCAACACCGTGCTGTATGGGGCGACCTCGGGGACGCTGCTGGCCGCCGGGCGCGCGGGGGAGCGATTCGCCGTGCGCAACTCCGGAGCCACCGCGGTCGTGGAGGGCGTCGGAGACCACGGCTGCGAGTATATGACCGGTGGCACCGTGGTGGTCTTGGGCGAGACCGGCTACAA
Organism: Clostridia bacterium; assembly: GCA_027335515.1. The sequence goes on along the minus strand of DAHWHT010000259.1, from coordinate 318 downwards.
CTTCGCGGCCGGAATGACCGGTGGCGAGGTGTTCGCCCTCGACCTCGACGGGCGGTTTCAGGGGCGCCTCAACGCGCAGTTGGTGCACATCACCCCCATGCTTGAGGGGGATGCGACGCGGCTGAAGTCGCTTTTGGGCTCCTTCGCGGCGGAGACGGGTTCGCACCGGGCGGGGGAGATCCTGGCGGATTGGGACGTGTGGCTGCCGCGGTTCCTGCGGGTGGCGCCCAAGGACGAAGTGCGGGAGCTTTCAGCGGAAGAAGAAGGCGCGGCCGTCAGCAACTGAAATGTGAGCGCCCCGCGCGCGGCGGCGGCCCC
>DAHWHT010000246.1 GCA_027335515.1 Clostridia bacterium | reverse complement strand
CAGGGCAAGGTGCTGGCGGTGGGCAAGGGCGCCTTCATTGAGAACAGCAAGGAGCGCCGCCCCCTGGATTGCAACGAGGGCGACACGATCATCTTCTCGAAGTATGCCGGGACCGAGGTTAAACTCGAGGGTGAGGAAGTTCTCATCCTGAGCGAGCGCGACATTCTGGCCATCGTCGAGTGAAGATCGTGCCGCGACGGCGGCATGGCTGCGCGGCCCATCCGGAACCAGGAGGAGGTCCCACATGGCCGGCAAGCAGATTGTGTTCGATGAGCGGGCCCGCAGGGCCCTGGAGCGCGGCGTCAACATCATGGCGGACACCGTGAAGGTGACGCTCGGTCCCAAGGGCCGCACCGTCGTCCTGGAAAAGAAGTTCGGCCCGCCGCAGGTAGTCGACGACGGCGTCACCATCGCGCGGGACATCGATCTTGAGGACCCGTTTGAGAACATGGGGGCGCAACTCCTCAAGGAGGTCGCCACCAAGACCAACGACATCGCCGGTGACGGTACCACCACCGGCATCGTGCTCGCCCAGGCCCTGGTCCGCGAGTGCCTGCGCAACGTGGTCGCCGGTGCCAAGCCGGTGCACGTGAAGGTGGGCATCCAGAAGGCGGTCACGGCCGCCGTCGCGGAGATTCAGCGCATCTCCAGCCCGGTCAAGGACCGCAAGGGCATCGCCGAGATCGCCACCATTTCCGCCAAGGACATCGAGATCGGCAAGATGATTGCCGACGCGATGGACAAGGTCGGCAAAGAGGGCGTCATCACGGTCGAGGAGGCCAAGACGCTTGAGACGACCATCGAGGTCGTCGAGGGCATGCAGTTCGACCGCGGTTTCGTCTCGCCGTACTTCGTCACCGACACCGAGAACATGGAGGCCTCGCTGCACGATCCCTACATCCTCGTCACCGACAAGAAGGTTTCGGCGCTCAACGACCTGATCCCGGTCCTGGAGAAGGTCCTGCAGGTCAGCCGTCCCCTGCTGGTGCTCGCGGACGAGGTGGAGGGCGAGGCCCTGGCCACCCTGGTGGTCAACAAGATCCGCGGCACGATCCAGGCCTGCGCCGTCAAGGCCCCTGCCTTTGGCGACCGCCGCAAGGCGATGCTGGAGGATATCGCGATCCTCACCGGCGCCACCGTGATCAGTGAGGACAAGGGCATGAAGATCGAGAACGCCGACCTGGAGTCCCTGGGCCGCGCCGAGCGCGTGGTGGTCGGCAAGGAAGAGACGACCATCGTCAGCGGCAAGGGCGACTCGGCCGAGATCAAGCGGCGGGTGGCGGCCATCAAGCGCCAGATCGAGGAGACCACGAGCGACTTCGACAAGGAGAAGCTCCAGGAGCGGCTCGCCAAGTTGGCGGGCGGCGTCGCGGTCATCAAGGTCGGCGCCGCGACCGAGGTCGAGCTCAAGGAGAAGAAGCTGCGCATCGAGGACGCCCTGTCGGCCACCCGTGCCGCCGTCGAGGAGGGCGCCGTGCCCGGTGGCGGCGTCGCCTACGTCCAGGTGCAGCGGGCCCTGGACAACCTCAAGAGCGATGAGCCCGACGAGCAGCTCGGCATCAACATCGTCAAGCGCTCCCTGGAGGCGCCCCTCTACCAGATCGCGGAGAACGCCGGTCTGGACGGCGCGGTGGCGGTGGATAAGGTCAAGGCACTGCCCGAGGGCCAAGGCTTCGACGCACTGACCATGCAGTATGTGGACATGTATGCCAAGGGGATCATCGATCCGGCCAAGGTGGCGCGTTCGGCGCTGCAGAACGCCGCGTCGATCGCCACCATGGTGCTGGTCACCGAGTCGCTGGTGGCCGACATCCCCGAGAAGGAAAAGCCGGCGCCGGCCGGCGGCGGCATGCCCGATATGGGTATGTAGGTCCGCGGCGCGGCGGTAGCGAGACCCGTTGGCGGAGGCCCCGAACACCGTTCAGGCGTTCGGGGCCTTCGCCCATGGGGGCCCCGCGGTGCCAGCGGGGGAGGCGACGGACGCCCAGAAGGAAGATAGGACCAGTCCGCCGAAGATGGGTTCGGTGTCCGTTCTGAAGTCGTCGCACCGTGCGGAGGGAGGTGGCAGCATGAACCGTGGGCAGTTGATCGCCAAGGTTTCCGCGGAGACGAACCTGTCGAAGAGGGACGCGGCCCGTGCCGTCGCTGCTGTGCTGGGCGCGATCTCCGGGGCGTTGTGCGAACGTGAGCGGGTGTCTCTTGTGGGTTTCGGGAGCTTTGAGGTCCGCGAGCGCAAGGCTCGGCGCGGCCGCAATCCCCGGACTGGCCTGGCCCTGCGCATCCAAGGCCGCCGGGCTCCGGTGTTCCGTGCCGGCAAGCCGCTCAAGGCGGCCGTCAACCAGTAGGCCCGGGGGCCGCGCGGCGTCCCGGAAAGTGTGGAAGCGACACATGGGGATGCTGCCGGACGGGGTCCCGCGCAGGCGGGGCTCCGGACCGGCGTCTGCGCGTTGCCGCCGTGGGCAGGGTGTGGCGTCCGGGCGGAGAACGCGTCGAATCGGCGCGATGCGGCGCGACCCCGGGGGGCGGTACGGGCAATGGGCATGGACGGCCTGCCGGCCGGTGTAGAAGAGGTCTTACTGACGCGGGAGTCCCTGGCGTCGCGGGTGGCGCAGCTCGGCGAGCAGATCGGCCGGGACTACGAGGGCCGCGCCCTGCACTTGGTGGGCGTCCTCAAGGGGGCGGTCACGTTCCTGGCGGACCTGGCGAGGGCCCTGCCGCTGGAGGATGTGACGCTGGACTACCTGGCCATTTCCAGCTACGGCCGCTCGACCGACACGTCGGGGGTCGTCCGACTGGTCAAGGATCTGGACGAGGAGATTGCGGACCGCCACGTGTTGATCATTGAGGACATCGTCGATACCGGTCTCACGTTGGCCTACCTCCGGGAGCAGCTGGCGAGCCGCGGTCCGGCCAGCCTGGCCGTGGCGGCCATGCTCGACAAACCGGGGCGGCGGCGCGTCGATGTGCCGGTGGAGTATCTGGGCTTTGAGATCCCGGACCGCTTCGTCGTGGGTTACGGCCTGGATCGCGCGGGGCAGTACCGGCACCTGCCGTATGTGGCGGCCGTCCGCCCGTGATCCGTGTCGGATGGGGGGAAGCGTCCGTGGATCGAGCCGCTGCCGCCGAGCGCGTCGCCGTGTTGGACTTCGGGGGGCAATACGCCCAACTGATCGCGCGGCGTGTGCGCGAATGCCACGTCTATTGCGAGCTGCTGGCGGGGGACACGTCGCCCGACCGCCTGCGGGCCGAGGGGTTTTCCGCCGTCATCCTCAGCGGCGGTCCCGCCAGCGTCTACGGGCCGGACGCCCCGCGGGCCCATCCGGGGCTGTGGGGCGCGGGGCTGCCGCTGCTGGGCATTTGCTACGGCCAGCAACTCTTGGCCCACGCCCTTGGGGGCCGTGTCGAGCCGGCAGAGCACGGGGAGTATGGCGGGGCGGAGTTGGAGGTGGTGGCCGCCGAAGGGGTGCTGGCCGGACTGCCCCAGCGCCTGCCGGTCTGGATGAGCCACGGCGACCGCGTCCTGGCGCCGCCCCCCGGGTTTGCCGTCCTGGGCAAGACGGCGACCACCCCGGTCGCGGCGATGGGTTCGGCCGCGCGGCGGCTCTACGGCGTGCAGTTCCATCCCGAGGTCGCCCACACCCCGGCCGGGATGCAGGTGCTGCGCAACTTCCTGCACGGCGTCTGCGGCCTGCGCGGGACCTGGGGCATGGGGCGCTATGCGGAAGAGGCGGCGGCGGCCGTCTCCGCGAAGGTCGGGGACGGCCGGGCGATGGCCGCCCTGTCGGGCGGCGTCGACAGCGCGGTGGCGACGGCCCTGGTGTACCGCGCCATCGGCGACCGCGTCACCGCCATCTACGTCGATCACGGATTGCATCGCGCCGGCGAGGTGCGGGAGGTGGTCGAGGGTTTTGCCGCCGCCTTCCCGGGGCTGTCGCTCATCCACGTTCCGGCCGCGGACCGTTTTCTGGAGGCCCTGCGCGGGGTGACCGATCCGGAGGCGAAGCGCCGCGTCATCGGCCGCACCTTCATCGAAGTCTTCGAGCAGGAGGCGGCGCGCCTGGGGCCGGTCGACTTCCTGGTTCAGGGCACCATCTACCCGGACGTGATTGAAAGCGGGGCCGCCGCCGGCGCCGCGACGATCAAGACGCACCACAACGTCGGCGGATTGCCCGAGCGGATGCGGCTGCGGCTGCTGGAGCCGCTGCGCCCGCTGTTCAAGGATGAGGTGCGCGTGCTCGGCCAGGAACTCGGCCTGGCGCCGGAGTTGGTCTGGCGCCAGCCGTTTCCCGGTCCGGGACTCGCGATCCGCATCCTGGGCGAGGTGACGCGGGAGCGGCTCGAACTGTTGCGGCGGGCGGACGCGGTGGTCCGCGAGGAACTGGCGCCGCACGGCCTGGGCCGCGAGATCTGGCAGGGCTTCGCCGTGCTGCCGGGGGCGCGTACCGTCGGCGTCATGGGCGACGGGCGCTCCTATGGGGAACTGGTGGCGGTGCGCGCCATCGCCAGCCTGGACGGGATGACCGCCGACTGGGCGCGGCTGCCCCATGAGGTGCTGGCCCGGCTGAGCGCGCGCCTGGTCAACGAGGTGCCCGGGGTCAACCGGGTCGTGTACGACATCACGAGTAAGCCGCCCGCCACGATCGAGTGGGAGTGACGCCGGTCGCCGCAGGGCGAGGGTGTTGTGCTATGCTGGCGGCGGCTTCACACGCGGCCCGGGTATTCGTCGTGGTTCGCCAGCGGACTACAGACCAGGGAGGAAGGCCGAGTATGCCCCCCAGGCGTTCGCCAGCGCCTAAGAGCGCACAGCGGCCGGCGAACCCCCGCCGGCCGATGCCCTGTGTCGCCGTCGCTATGGCCTCCGACCAGGATCGGACGCTCGCGGCGGAAGCCGTCGAAGTCCTTAGGGCGTTCGGTGTGGGCCAGGCGTGGCGGATGCTGCCGGCCGTGGGCGCGCCGCAACGGGCGGGCGGCGTCGCCCAAGAGGCCAAGGGGCGCGGTGTGGCGGTTGGGATCGCCACGGGCGACCTGGTCAGGGTCATCGCCGCAAGCACCATCCTGCCGGCCGGCGTCGCTGCGACGCGCACGACTGCCCACAATGGCGTGGACAACCTGCGGTCCACCGCGCAGACGCCGTTCGGCGTTGCGGTGGCCACCGTTGAGCCCGCGGCGGACGCCGATGCGCGCCTGCAAGAGGCCGGGGGCGCCGGGTCGTCCGGTTGCCCGCGCGGGGAGGG
>DAHWHT010000206.1 GCA_027335515.1 Clostridia bacterium | reverse complement strand
GACCGAGGTGCTGTATGTGGGTGGCGTGGTGGCGTTGCTGGTGACGGTCGGCGGTTTGGTGTATCGGGCCCGATCTCGGCGCGCGTGAGGTCGGCAGGCGGGGTGCCGGGAGGAGGCGAAGGACGTAGCCGCGGAGATCGGGATGGAGATTGCGGACGTCATGCGGCGGTCCGGCGGGCGGGCGGAGGTCTGCGCCGTTCCCGAGGGGTATGGTGTGGCCGGTCCCGCCCCGGCGGCGGCCGTGGTGGTTTGTGACGCGTCGGCGGTGGCGGCGCTCGTGGATTTGGCGCGGACGCGGGGCTGGGCGCTGGTGCCCCGCGGAGGAGGATCGCAGGACGGCTTTGGTGCGGCGGTGTCGCGGGAGCCGGTGGTCGTCGTGGACACGCGGGGGCTTGTCGGCATCGTTTCCCACACCCCCGGCGATCTGACGGCGCGGGTGCGGGCCGGAACCTTGGTCGCGGACCTGGACGCGCAGTTGCAGCCCCACGGGCAATGCCTTGGAAGCTCGAGCCCGAGCGCGGCGGCCACGGTGGGTGGGGTGGTGGCGGGGGACGACTTCGGGCCGGCCCGGTTGGCGTACGGCTCGGCGCGGGACTGGGTCTTGGGCCTGTCGGTTCTGGACGGTGCGGGCCGGACCTTTGTGACGGGCGGCAACGTCGTAAAGAACGTCAGCGGTTTGGACGTCGGCAAGCTCTTTGTGGGGGGTTTTGGCAGCCTGGGCCTGCTCACCGAGGTGGCGGTGCGCCTGCGTCCCGTGCCCCTGCGCCGCTGCATCTGGGCCGCGAGTTTCGACGCCGCCTCCGCGGCATGGGCGGTCGTGCGCGCCGTCTGGACGGGGGCATTCCAGCCGGCCGGCCTGGTCTTGACGGGCGCGGACCGCGGGGCGGTGCGTCTGGCGGTGCGTCTGGAGGGGACTGCGGCGGACGTGGACGCACAACTGGCGGGGTTGACCGACTTGGCCGCGGCCGCGCCAGTGTTGGATGCGTCGTCGGCCGGGCTCGCCTGGGCCGTCGGATGCGGCGCCGGGCGGTCGGGGGCCGCGTTGGCCGTGCGGAGCGAGGTGCCGGAAGGCGCGTTGGCGGAACTGCACGCCGCCGCCGTCGGCTGGCCCGGTCAGCCGGACCGAACCGCGTGGCCGGGGCTGGGTGTTCTGTGGAGCGTCTGGCCCGAGGGTCGGGCTGTGGATGCGTCGCTCCTGGATGCGGCCCGCGCCGCCCGGGCTGCGACCGAGGCCGCCGGTGGCCGCGCGGTGGTCACGGCCTGCCCGCCGACCGTCCGGGCCGAGATGGATGTCTTTGGGGATCCGGGGCCGTTGCGGGAGGCCTTCCGATGGGTGAAGCGCCACTTTGATCCCCACGGGATCTTCGTCCCTGGACGGTTTGCCGGGGGCCTGTAGCGACGCGGTGCGGGAGGGAAATGGCGATGGCTGCGGAACCGCGGCCCGAGGCTGCGCCCACGTCGGCGCTGCCGTTGTCCGAGCACGCGGCGCACCAATTGGATGTGTGTGTGCATTGCGGCTTTTGCCTGCCCGCCTGCCCGACTTTCCGTGAGTTGGGTACGGAGGCCGATTCGCCTCGCGGGCGCATCGACATCATGGCCGGCGTTGTGCGCGGCGGCATACCGCTGGATGAACCCGATGTGGCGCTGCACCTGGATCGCTGTCTGGACTGCCGCGCCTGCGAGTCCGCCTGCCCTTCGGGGGTGAACTACCATGAACTGTATGAATCCGTGGTGGCGCACCTGCCGGCGCGCCGGCCGTGGGTGACCCATGGCCAGGCGCCCGAGGCGCCCGCTTTCCTGCAGGGCCAGCGTTTCATCCGTTGGGGGCTTCGGCACGTGCTGCGGCGCCCCGCCATCCTCGCACTGGCGTTTCGTTGGATTGGCCGGTTGCGCGGTCTCGGCCAACGCTTGCCGGGCGTGGGGGGGCTGCTGCCCGGGTTGCCCGAGCCGGCGCAGCGTCCTGCGCGCGGGCGCCTGCCCGCCGTGTTGCCGGCGGCGGGCCCGCGACGGGGTGAATTGGAACTCTTTTTGGGGTGCATCCAGGACGCGTGTTGCGGCGAAGACAACTTCCAGATGGCTCGGGTGTTGTCGGCCGCGGGCTTTGATGTGCGCTGCCGCACGGCCCAGACCTGCTGCGGCGCCCTGCACCAGCATGTGGGGGATCGGGCCGGGGTGCTGGCCGCGGCACGCCGCAACCTGGCCGCGTTTGCGCAAGACGACGCGGCCATCGTGGTCGGGGCCGCCGGCTGCAGCGCCGTTCTCAAGGAGTATGGGGCGCTGCTGGCGGACACGCCCTGGGCGCAGGAGGGCAAGGCGCTGGCGGGGCGTGTGCGCGATTTTTCCGAATTCATGGCCGAAGCGTCGGGACTGCCCGCGGCCATGCCGCCGGCCGGTGCCCCGGTGCGGGTTACGTACCACGATCCCTGCCACCTCTGCCACGCCCAGGGTATCCGCTCGCAGCCGCGCCGGTTGCTGCGGGCCATCCCCGGGGTGGAGTATGTGGAGTTGGAGGAGGCCGATGCCTGCTGCGGCAGCGCCGGCGTCTACAATCTTCTGCAGCCGGAGTTGTCGGCCAAGGTGCAGGCGCGCAAGATCGCCTGTCTTCAGGCGACGGGCGCGGACTTGGTGGTTACGGCCAATCCGGGTTGCGCGCTGCAGTTGCGCGCGGGACTGCAACAGGCCGGATCCACGATGCGTGTCGTCGCCCTGAGCCAGGTATTGGCTGAGGCGTACGGAGGGGACGCGCGGTGACCGCCACACTCCTGGAAGAGTTCGGGAAGATCGTCGGCACCGACCACGTGCTGCGTGGTCGCGCCGAGTTGCTGCCCTACGCGACGGACGCCAACCGCATGTTCCGCGGTGTGCCCCTGTGCGCGGTGTGTCCGGCCACCGCGGAGGAGGTGCGCGCCGTGGTGGCCGCCTGCCACCGCGCCGGCGTCGGCTTTGTGCCCCGGGGCGCGGGGACGGGCCTGTCGGGTGGGGCGACGCCGGGAGACGGCCAGGTGGTCATCAGCCTCGCGCGCCTTCGGGCCGTGCGTTCGGTGGATCCGGTCGGGCGCACGGCCGTGGTTGAGCCAGGGGTGATCAATGCCCACCTGTCGCGCTTTGTGGCCGAGCACGGCCTTTACTATGCCCCCGACCCGTCCAGTCAAACGGCGTGCACCATCGGCGGCAACGTGGCGGAGAACTCGGGTGGGGCGCACTGCCTCAAGTACGGGGTCACGACCAACCACATCCTTGGGCTGGAGATCGTCCTGCCCGACGGAACGCTGCTGCGCACCGGCGCGCTCGGCCCACGCTGTCATGGCTATGACCTGACCGGTCTGTGGTGCGGTTCGGAGGGCACCCTCGGCGTGGTCACCGCGATCTGTGTCCGCCTGCTGCGGCGGCCGAATGCGCTGCGGACGGCCCTGGCGCTGTTTCGCGGTGTGGAGGACGCCGCGGAGGCCGTCGAACGCGTGACGGCGGCGGGGGCGATTCCGGCAGCGATGGAAATGATGGACCGCAACGCGATGACCGCCGTCGAGCGGGGCGCGTATCGCGTCGGCTATCCGGACGATGCGGGTGCGGTGCTGCTCATGGAGTTCGACGGCCTCGCCCCCGGTATGGAGGAACAGGTCGAGACATCGATGGCGCAGTGCCGCGCCAGTCGGGTGACGGAGGTGCGGGCGGCACGGCATGAAGCGGAGCGGACACTGTGGTGGAACAGTCGCAAGGCGGCCTTCGCGGCCATGGGCCACATGGCCCGCGCCTACTACGTCGCCGACGGCGTCATCCCGCGTACGCGACTGACCCAGGTGTTGGGGCAGGTGGCGGCGATCGGTCGCGAATACCGGCTCTGGACGGCAAACGTCTTTCACGCCGGCGACGGCAACCTCCATCCGCTGATCGCCTATGATCCCGGGGTGCCGGGTGAGCCCGAGCGGGTGCTGGCCGCCGGGTCGGCCATGCTCGGGGCATGCTGCGTGGCCGGCGGTGCCGTCAGCGGGGAGCACGGCATCGGGCTGGAAAAGCGGGATGACCTCTTTCTCTGCTTTGAGGAGGGGGACATGGCCGTCCAGCGCGGGGTGCACGATCTGTTCGACCCGGCGGACCTGGCCAACCCCGGGAAGATGTATCCGCTTCCGGGGCGGTGCGCGGAGGTGCGCCGGGCGGTCTGGGATCCGCGGGCCCGCGTGCAGGCCGCCGCCCCAGCGGGACCGCCGCAGGCCTGAGTCGTGTCGAATGGGTCGAAACGCATGTGCACAACCTGACGGCGCTCGGGATGGCCGATTATGGCGGGAAGATGGTGTCGAGGGACCGGCTCCGCCGGTCCCTTTGTCCCCAAATCGATCCACAGGGATTGTGTCGAATGGTCGTGTGTGCTGGCGAGGGTTGCGGTCGGCGCGATCAGCGCCCCGGTCCGTCGAGGCGCGCCAGGGCCCGCAGGGCGAGGGTGCCGACCTCCGGTGGCAGGGAGCCGCGCGCTATGAGCGCATCGGCCGCGCCCCCCTGCAACTCGGCCGAGGCCCACCAGCGAAGGGCGTCGGCTTCCCCGTTCGGCCTTAGGCCGCCGGTGTCGGAACCGGGCTTCGGCCGAGCGAAGTAGACCAGGTCGATGTGGGTGTGGTCAGGGCCGATCGGGATTTCCAGGCACGCCTCAGGCCGCGGCGCTGCGTGGGGAAGCCGCGAGGGTACCCGGGCGGACACGATGAGCACGTCCAGGCCGGTTTCTTCCCGGACCTCGCGACAGGCCGCGCGATCGGGGCTTTCATCCGGTTCGACGTGGCCTCCGGGTGGGAGCCACAAGCCCTTGTGGGCGTGCAGCAGCAACAGTACGCGGCCCGCCGCGACGACAAAGGCGCTGGCCGTGAAGTGCCGGCGAAGCGTGCACGACTCGGTCGGCCGGTTCGGTGCAAGACGCAGGAGCGGACGCGACGCTTTCAGTTCCAATGGACAGGGCCCACCTCCGGATGGCGGCCCATGGCTTGTTCCATGGCGGCGCAGATGCGTTGCAGGGCTTGCGCGTCCCGGCCTTCGCACCGCAGCACGAGGACGGGCTGGGTATTGCTGGCTCGCACCAGACCCCAGCCGTCGGGAAAGAGCACGCGCGCCCCGTCGACGGTGACCACCTGGTGTTCGGCGGCGAACTCCTTTTGCAGCCGAGCCACCACCTCGAACTTGACCGCGTCGGCGCATTCGACCCGGATCTCCGGGGTGGCGGGGTAGCTTGGCAGGTCCGCCGCCAGGGCACTGAGCGGTTTGCCCGACGCCGCCACCACGCGCAGCAGGCGGGCGGCGGCATAGGTCGCATCGTCATAGCCTGGAAACTCATCATGGAAGAAGAGGTGGCCGGAGAGTTCGCCCGCGAAGGGCAGATCCCGCTTGTACAGGGTGGCCTTGATGTGGGAGTGGCCGGTCCGGTGGAAGAACGGTAGGCCTCCGTGCGCCGCGGCGTCGTCCCACAGGGCCTGTGAGCACTTCACCTCCACCAGAACCGGGCTGTGCGGATACCGCTCCAGCAGGGAGCGCCAAAAGAGCATCATCATCTGGTCGCCCCAGAGGATTTGGCCGCGTTCGCTGACCGCGCCGATGCGGTCGCCGTCGCCGTCGATGCCGATGCCCACATCCGCACCCACTCTGAGCACTTCCCGGATCAGGTCCTGAAGGTTTTCGGGGCGCACCGGATCCGGGTGGTGGTTTGGGAACGTCGGATCGGACGTGCAATACAGCTCGGTCACGCGGCAGCCCAGGCGGCGAAACGCTTCCGG
>DAHWHT010000195.1 GCA_027335515.1 Clostridia bacterium | reverse complement strand
AGATTGTGTATGACCCTCTGTACGGGGCGAGGTGGAATAAGCCGTGAGGGCCGCGGCGTCCAACCAGGCCGGAGCACTGCGCATGGATCTGTTCGCCCCCGGCATGACGGTGACCCATCGTGTCGGTCTCGCTGGTCTCTGGATGACCCTGCAGGCACTGGCCCACGACCCCCTCGAAAAGCCCGCCCAGAACGCGTTGCGGGGGGCAGGGGGCGATTGGGATCTCACCCCGACATCCGTGGTTCTACGGTGGCAGCGTGGCTTTGCACCGTTCTGGAAGGCGTTGCGTGAGCAGGCTTTCCGAGTCGATCCAGAAGGGTTTATTTGGCTGCCTGCCTTGGGCCGGCCGGCGGACGCTGTGACACAGGCCGCCATTCGGCAATGGGCCCTGCTGGGCTCCGTGCTACAGCACCCCCGCACGCGAAAAGCCGATTCCCTGGCCAAGCCCGAAGGAAGTTGCTCGCTGGAACAGGACGATGGTGGAACGCCCGTGATCGTGCGTTTCCCCCGCGTCGAGCACTATGCCCACCAGGATGCCGAGGTGCGGGTCGACCGTGAGAACCAGCTGGCCGGCTGGCACCTGCCGGGAGGGACGGTACGCCACGTCGGTCTGGGCGCTGCGACCCCGCTTGCCGAGCCGGCGGACCGGTTTCTGCCGTTGCTCTTCTTGCCCGCGGGCGCGCTTTACTTCGAGGCGGTGACGCACCACGGGGGCGGCACGCGCAGCACGTACGCCGTAGTTCTCCCGGAGGTACAGGACCTGGAGGTCTACGCTACTACGCTGCAGGATGGGTTCCGCGGCGCAACGGCGCGTCGGATGCAGGTCGCCGGGGCATCGGAGGCCGCGGCCCGCACCCTCGCGCGCCTGAACGCGGTGGACCGTTCGCAGGAGATGGCAGACTATGGCGGAGTGGTACGCGCGTGCCATGTCGTGCTGTTCGGCGGTGTTCCCTGGTCGCAGCAGCGGACACGGGTTGAAGTACTGGATGCCGTATTACCGCGCGAGGCTGACGACCGGCGCACCTTGGCGCATGCCTTCCGCGCCGACGACCGGCCCTTTCCCGTGCGCCGAGTTCAGCCCAACCATGGAGCAGCGTTCTGGGATGTACCCCAGGCCCCAGAGTTGCTCGCCCGGAACGTCTTGGCGGGCCGGCCCTGGTGGAGTGGCTTTTCGGCCTTTGTGGCGGATCCTACTTGTGGGGAGCACGTCATGCGCTGGGAAAAGGAGGGGCTGGCTCAAATGCTTGATGATACAGCCGAGCCGGAGCGTACCTTCGTGCAGGCCTGCCATGAGGCCTGGCAGTCCAGGGCTGGGCAACTGGGCGACCGCGCCCGCGACGAGGCTGGGGGCAACCAAGTCCGGCAGAAGGAACTGTTTGAGAAGCTTTACGCGCAGGAGTTCGCCAGAGTGCGGGTGCTCTTGTTGCGTTGCAAGAGCGCGGCGAACTTCCGCGACGCGATCACGGACTTCTGGACTCGCGCGGGCCGGTCACTGCCTTCCCTACAAGGGCAGTGGGCCACCGTGTTACCGTTCCTCGGTGACCGACGCTGGCGGGAGGGTCGCGATCTGGCGCTGCTCGCGCTCGCCAGCTACCGCGGGCACGGAGTGGCGAGTGGCGGCGGCCCCACAGACGGCGCTCAACGGGGATTGACGCAAGGAAACGGGGGTTGAGGATCTATGTCGTGGCACTTGTTCGGCATCTGTGTGACGGGGCACGGTGTTGCGGCGAACAACCGGGGGGAGACTGAGGGACACATCACCACCCTGCAGAAGATCCTATGGAACGGCGAGGTACATACCACCGTCTCCGCCGAAGCGATCCGCTGGGCCATGCGCTACCACTGGCAGCGGTGTGGGTTGCCCGTGAACCGTACGTGGGACGAGGCGGCCGCACAGCATCGGTGGCAAGACCCGACGTTTTCCAGGTGGGCGGAAGACACGGCGGAAGTTCCCATCGATGACGACGTGCTCGGATTCATGAGCGCACGGTCGGGTGCCGAGGAGGGCAATGCCGCCGAGGCGGCCCCGGCGTCGGCGGGGAGGGGGCGAGCGAAGCCCCGCGGCCGCGTGGATAAGCGCCGCGCTCCCCTGGAGGTTGCGCGGGCTGTGTCCCTCACCCCTTTCGCCGGGGACATCACGTTTAACGCCGCTGGCATCGGCGCTACACCGAGCGCCAGCCGGACGGGCCAGGACCCTGTGCCTTATGGCACTGAGGTGCACGCCACCCGATACCAGTATGGGTTCGCCCTGACGCCAGAAGCGTTGCGACTGCAGAAGCGGGTTCTCGATGTGATCGATGCGGTGCTCAACCTGCCGGAGGTGGCGGGTAACCACGCGCGCTTCCTGTTTGATTTTTCGCCCGAGGTCGCGGTGTTTCGGTGGACGCAGGACTTCGCGCCGCGGATGCTCTATGGATTCTCTCAGAGCGACGAGGGGACCGCGACGCTGGATGTGGTGTTGAACAAGGTGCGACATGGGGACATCGACCCCAGGGAGCTGATCGTCGGCGGGGCCCCGGCCGACCGTCCCGAGGTCGCCGCGTTGCGGGAGGCGGGGGCCGACTGCCACCCGGGAGTGAAGGCAGCAGGGGCAGCGCTAAAGAACCGCATCGCCAGAAGCCTGCATCTGGGCACAGACGGGGGCGGCGAATGATGGAGCGTCTCTTCGTGTCCGCCCCTGTCGCCGGGTTCCGCGTGGCCCTGGCTCGCGAATACTGGGAGACCTATCGATGTCCGCCACCGAGTACGGTCTATGGGATGCTGCTGTCGTTGGTGGGCGAGCAGAATCGCCTAGTGCACTCCGGGGCGGAAATCGCGCTGGCGCTGCTAGAAGAAGCGACTCCGTCCCGGGTGCTGCGTAGTCTCTGGCGGGTGAAAAGCGTTGAGACGGGCCCGGGTTTGGGGGAGAACAAGCGCCCGGACTATCAAGAGCTGCTGACCGGTCTGCGTGTGGCCGTTTGGTTGAGGGCAGGGGAAAGCGAGGAGGCCCGTCCTGCGCTAACGGACCGCGTGGCACTCGCCCTTGCGAACCCGGCATCGGTAACTCGCTTCGGAGGGCTTTCGCTCGGTGAGAGTTCGCATCTTGTCGACGAGGTGCGGCGATGGCGCCCTGACGACCCGGCCCGAGGTTGGTGGCTGGTTGCGGACCCGGGCGGGGAGTGGTCGTTGCCGGTGTGGCCGGACCACGTGGGGTCCGCCGGCACGCGCCTCGGCCAGTACACTCTGCGCCCTGGTCCTTTGGATGGCGGCCCGAGCCCGGACGCTTGGACCGCCATCATGCCGCCACAGGCGGTGGCCTGAGATGGGGGCCAGCGGGAGGCCGGAGCAGGAAGGCACGCGGGTCATGGCCCTGCACGCCTTGGCCTATTGCGAGCGCCTTTTTTACCTGGAGGAGGTTGAGGGGCTGCGGGTCGCTGACGCCGCCGTGTACGCGGGGCGGGCGTTGCATGCGTCATCGCTGGAGGCGGAGCAGGGGAGCGAACGGCGGGAGTTCGACGTGGCGAGCACGCGGCTCGGACTTCGCGGACGTGTCGACGCGATTCGCCTCATGGACGGGGGATGGGTTCCATACGAACTCAAGCGCGGCCGTCCTCCGCGCAAGTCTGGTGCCAAAGTGGAGGCGTGGCCGTCAGACCGGCTCCAGGTCGCAGCGTACGCGGTCCTGCTAGAAGAGGCGACTGGCACTGATGTGAAAGAAGGGCGTGTCCGGTACGATGCGGGGCACGCCACGGTGCGAGTCCCCATTGACGAGGCCGCCCGCCGGGATGTCATCATGGCCCTCCAGCGTGCGGAGGAGTTGCGCCAGCATACGCAGCGTCCTCCCGTGACCGCGAATGAGCACCTGTGCGTCCGTTGCTCCCTGGCTCCCGTGTGCTTGCCGGAGGAGGAGCGGCTGGCCCGGCACGATGGGCACGATACGGTGCGTCTGTTCCCGGCCGGGCGTGAGGGCACAGTCCTCTACCTGACGGACCCGACTGTGCGGTTGGGGCGTTCCGGCGATGGTCTCGTCCTCCGCGGAAACGATGAGGATCGCCGGTTCCCGGCGACCGACATCGAAGCGGTCATCGTGTACGGTCCGGTGCAGGTCACGACGCAGGCGATGCATTTCTGTGTGGCCCAGGGCATCCCGATCCATTGGTTGACTTCTAGTGGGCACTACGTG
>DAHWHT010000163.1 GCA_027335515.1 Clostridia bacterium | reverse complement strand
GGGGGGGTGAACCACTTCTTGGGGAGCCGGCGATGCAAACCCTCCACATTGTACCGACGCAGCGCGGTGCCTGGAAAGCGTACCCAAGAGCGGCGTTTCGACTCCCGTGCCGGATCACCACCCTGGATGGGCAGGTGCACTGCGTCTCCGTTATCTACGCCGCTCTGGAAGGCGCCGATCCGCCAATGGGGGCGCTGTTCGTCGTCGAAGGGACCATGGCGGAATTGCTGTCCGATCTCCCGGAGTGGGCCCTTCGCGACCCGGTGACCGGCCTGGGCAACCGGCAACTCTGGGAGCGGGCGGCGCCCGCTTGGTCGTCCCGCTCCGGATACGTGATCTTCTTTGACTTGGACGACCTCAAGGAGGTCAACGACCTATACGGTCACTTCGCCGGGGATAGGCTGCTGGAGGCCGCCGGCCAGACGCTGGCTGTGCTCTCCCCGCCAGACGCCCTGACCGTCCGGTACGGCGGGGATGAGTTCGTCGTCCTGCTGCCGGACCCGGACAAGACGGCCGGGGAGGCTTGGGCTCAGAGTGCAATTCGGTACGTGGCCTCTTTGGCCGCAGACCTGCCCATCGTCCCCCGCCTGAGTTACGGCGCGACGGCGTTTGCGCCCGGTGGGCTGATGCAGGCCGTGCAACGGGCCGACGAAGCGCTCTACGAACGGAAGGGCGTGCTGCTGATGGCAGCGAACGGTGGACGGATCATCCTGACCCGGGAAGGTCGAGCCGCGTTGCGGGGACCGGGGGATGACCGGGGGCGGCCGGGGGCGTTTGGCGGCGGGTTCGATCCCGAGTTCGAGGGGCACTTGCGGGCGCAGTATGCCCGGGCGCTGGAACAGGCACGGGAATTCGTCGCCTTCGTCGATCCCGAGCCCGGTTCCGCCGTGGTGGAGGTGGGCGCGGGGTCTGGGCGTATCACGTTCGATGGAGGGTTGGCGGAACGGATCGGCCGGCAGGGGCAGTTGCTCGTGACCGACCCGTCCGGGCCCCAGTTGCAGGCGGCCCGCCAGCACGCTGAGGAACGGGGTTTGGACTGGGTGCGGTTCCTCCGGGCGCCCGCAGAGGACTTGCCTTTGGCCTCGGGCACCGTGGACCTGGTGGCGGGGGCGCTGTTCCTGCACTTCACCGATCCAGCGCGTGCTTTCCGGGAGATGGCGCGCGTGCTGCGGCCCGGCGGGCGGGTCGCCGTCAGCACCGGTTTGGAGTTCCGCTGGCCCCCCTTCTGGTGGGATCTCCTGGCCCCTGTGCGAGAGGAACTGGCCCGCCAGGGCTTGCCGTACCGGCACCATTTTCTATCCGCTGATGCCCTGCGGGGATCCGTCGAAGGCAGCGGTCTGCGCATCGAACGGAGCGTGGTGTTGGGCCCTGAGCACGGGGACTTCCCGCACCTGGAGCTTGCGCTGGCCTTCTTCCGCCAGACCGGACTAGTGCCGACGCTGCTGCCCGGCGTCCCCGCCGACCGCCTGGCCGTGGTGCAGGAATCGTTCGAGGCGGGGATGCGCGCTGCGTTCGCCGGGGCCTCGGCGGAGGAGCGCCGGATCGACGTGGAGTTGATGAGCCTGGTGGCGCGGAAGCCTGGGTAAACGGGCTGTCGCCGGAGACCAGCGCGAAAGCCCCCGGCTCTCGCGCTGTCCACCGCCCAGGTGAGTGCTGGCGCGCTTGTCGTGGTTGGCGGCGCTGGCCTCCAGCGGCAGGACGTGGCCGTTGAGCATCGCTTCCTCGCGGGCGGCGTCGAGGCGGTCGGCCTCGGCGCGCTCGTGTGTGGTCGATCTTCTTCCCGGTGTCGTAACTGCTCAGGCCGCGGTAGCGGCCGATGCAGAAGCGAGGGCGTCAATGGCGAGGCCCGGTCATCGATCGCAGGACTGGAATCGCTCCTCGTGGGGTCATTGGCGCGTAATAGGTATAATATCTTGTCAGGTTGTAACTCCACCAAACGTTGGTTATGGGATTCATGCTTCCGCCGAATTCAAATATACCGCCCACCTTTACGCTTCCCGGAACAAGACCCCATCCGTGGATGGCCACCAGGACTTGAGCCGTCCACGCAACGCCATCCTGTCCTTCTGGGCCAACGACTACAATGTCACACCGTTTGCACGTTGGCCCACCGCTGCCGCCGCTTGCCCGCCGCGTCACGCCCGTCGTCGATCACGGCGTACCAGGTACCGGCTTTGCCCCTCTGGCGAAGGTACCCTTGCATCGGCCTCCCTGCCTTCCGCTCCCGATCGCTATCGGGGTTCCCGTTCGCTCTCTCACAATCCCTGGCCTTCCACGATCCGCCGGATGGCGTCGCGGCTGAACCGGAGCCGCCGCCCGACGCGGAACGCCCCGGGCACCTGGCCCCGGCGGTGAGCGGGAGCGCGTCCCAGTTCGTCCGAACCAAGAGAGAAGGTCTCAAGAGCCCTTGGGGCCCAGTCGATTCCGGTTGGCTAAAGGTCAGCGTCCATGAGCCCGATGGAGCCGAGGCACGTGTGGGTGGGGACCAGCGTCACCGTCTCGTCATGGAACAGCATACCGCTGCCGCTATGTGGCGAAACGGACAGGATGTCCTATACTTGGAACCAGGTGAGGGTGCAGTTCGTGCCAACCTGGCGCGGCGGGCTGTGCCGCCGGGTCCACCTACGCACCCGAAGTCCCTGCTCTCGAGCGCCCTCACGTCAGCTCTCCGCGCGATGGTGGATGGGCCCGAGGTTGTCCTGGCATCGGCACCGGCCGCCGCCGTCCGCGATGCCGCGCAGGCGTACCTGCGGCCGCCCGCCGATCCCCCTCCTCGAACCTCCCCGGGCACACCCGACCGAGTTCCAATTTTGTCCGATAGGCGTAGGCCCGCGGCGCAGCGCGTCGAATAGGCGCGGCATGAACACACAGCCGCCGTCGCCCTCGCCCGGCCCCGACCCCAAGCACGC
>DAHWHT010000151.1 GCA_027335515.1 Clostridia bacterium | reverse complement strand
GAAGACCCGATCCGTTTCCGCCAGTCGCTGCGCGGCAGCATCGAGCACGGGCATGCCAACGCCCTGACGTTGGACATCGCCTCGGTCTGCTACTGGTACCAGACCGAGCCGCACCGGCCGTTTGCGCCGCTGCGGCCCAGGGCTGAGCGTCAGAACCTGCCGCCGATCGGACCGGTGGACGTGCACCGCTGGCGGGACGCCTGGCGGCAGTCCATGGGCGGAGGGCGCCTGTGGGGCAACGAGCGTCCGCCGCGGCCCTGAGCGGCGGGCCGTGGGCGGTGGCCGGGGCCGCCGCCCACGGAGTTCGGGCCGCCCCGCCGCAACCACAGACGACGCCGTGGGCACCACGCCCTTGAGCATGGAAAGGGTGTGGATTGCCCGCCCCCCGCAGGTGCGGGCCGCGGTCGTCGAATCCGTGCCCCCCACCCCTCCGGTGTGGCACAGGCCCGAGCCGCTCCCTGCGACCACGTCCCCGGACGCCGCGTGCGCCCGCCGGTTTCGCGGCGGTGCATACCCCGGTGGCCGGCCGACCCCGCTTGGGCCCAACGGGGTCGGCCGTTGATGGATCGGTAACCGCGGGGTGATCCAGGGGCGGCCGGCGCAAGCCGGATTGGGGCGGCGCCCGCGGCGCCCGTTGCGGCGGTTGGGCGGGCACCTCGGGCCATGCCTGCCACCAGGCTACGGCAGGCGGTCCGCCTGGAGGTTCAGCCAGGCGCGCTCGCCAGGCGATAGCGCCACATCCAGCGCCGCCACGGCGTCTTCCAGGTGGGGGACCCGACTCGGGCCGATGATCGGGTAGATGTCCGGGGTCTGGGCCAACAGCCACGCCAGGGCGACCTGCGTCGACGGGATGCCGCGCCGCTCGGCCAGGGCGAGGCAGCGGCGGCGGCGCTCCCAGTTGTCCTCGTGGTCAAAGCGGGCGAAGCGCCTGCGGTCCGCCTCCACGCCGGGGTCGATGGCCGCCGAAAAGAATCCCCTGGCCTGAGAGGTCCAGGAGAGCAGCGGCATCTGCCGCGCCCGATACCAGGCGAGGGCCTCGGGATCGTCCGACACCATGGCGTGCCCCATGTGGGGCGGGTCGTGGGCCACGGCCAAGGCAAAGTGCGGGCTGCTGGCGGCAAAGCCCTGGATGCCGTGCCCGCGGGCGTAGGCGGCGGCCTCGTCGAAGCGGCGCGCGCTCCAGTTGGAACCGCCGAACACGCGGATGCGGCCCGCGCGCACGTGTTCGTTGAGGCAGTCGACGATCGGTCCCACGGGCACGTCCGGATCGTCCCGGTGCAGCAGGTAGAGGTCAATGTGGTCGGTTTGCAGGCGCTCCAGGCTCTCCGTCAGTTCTGCGGTGATCACCTCGGGGGTGACGCGGGGGCTCCAGTCCGAGGCATGCAGGGCGCCCTTGGTGATGAGGACGACGTCGTCCCGCCGGCCGTGGGCGCGCAGCCACCGTCCCAGTGTCCGCTCGCTTTCCCCACGCCCATAGGCGTAGGCCGTATCCAGCGCGGTGCCGCCGGCGGCCAGGAAGGCCTCCAGCAACGGGTTCACGCGTTCGTCGTCGGGCCGGAACCAGCCGCACCCCAGAACGAGGCGCGATACGGGCTTGTCCAATCCGTCGATGCGGCCGCGGGCCATCGGCATGCTTGGATCTCCTTCCTCGCGGGACGGGCCGGCGGTCGGGCGCGTCGTCCACGCCGGGCCCCATTCCATCTATGCGAGGCGCGGCGCGCGGGCCCTGCAGCGGATCCTCGGAGCGTGGCTGGAGCGCCGCGCCGGCGCCCGCCCCCCGGCGGACCCCGCGCCTCACGGTTTGCCAGGTGTTCCCAGTTGCACCTGCGTGCTGGGCGTGAAGCTGAGGCGGTCGAAGGTGGCGGCGATACGGCCCTTGCCTCCGAACGAGGAGTTGTGGGAGGCGCAAAAGATGCCCACCCAGCACCCGGCCATCCCGGGGCGCAGCGCGGCGCCGGCCTTGGTCCAGGTCTTGCCATCGAACGAGGATGCGGGCTGCCAGCTGTCCGCCGCGCGGACCAGGCGCAGCCAGACGGGCCGCAGCAGATAGTTGTGGTGTTTGGCCGTGTTCGGCTTGGTGAGGTATTGGGCTCCGATCAGGCCGGTCTTGGGCGCGGGCGAGAGCGGTCCCTGCTGCGAGGCGGAGGTGCCCGGTACTTGGCGGGAATCGACAAACACGCCGTGGTCGCCGGAGGCGCAGACCAGCACCATCGCGGCGTCGTCGCTGAGGTCCCCGCGGGCCATCAGGCCGACCTTGGACCACTGGCTCAAGTGGGGGCAGTCGACGTTGCGGATGGCGGCGACGCGCGCGACGAAGCTGCCGTCGCTGCTGGTCCAGGGAATGCAGGCATAGGTGCAGTTGTCGCTGGTCGCCCAGACATCGCCGCCGTCCCCGATCATGGTCCATTGGGTGGCGTGGTGGGTGATCGAACCCTTGGGCGGCACGGACGCCGGCACGCCGAGCCCCGCCCGCGGGGCCGGCTGAAAGGTGACCGCATGCGTGCTGGCCGCGGCCCGCTTCAGTTCCGCCTGGACGCGGGCGGTCTGCAGTGTGGTGGACTGCGCGGCGATCTCAAAGGTGTCCACGGCGCGCGTGGCCTCCTGCAGCCCGAGCGGTACCGAGATCTGGCGCATCGCCATGCGCGTCGTGTAGGGCGCGATGCGGCCGTACGCGGCGTCGGAGAGGTAGGCAAACGCCGGGTGGTTGAAGGCGCGGTCGGCCATGGCCGCGACGGTGAAGGCCCCCAGGTTCTTGTGGGCCAGGGGCGGTGCGACGGCGCGCACCACCGCCTGCCACTGCTCCCAGCTGCCGCGGGTCGGCGGCAGCACGAGCTGCATCCGGGTCAGGGAGTCCGCCCAGTCCTTGCTGGTCGCCAGCCAGATCGCGAAGCTGGCCGCCAGTTCCGGCTGGTGGGTCGTGCGGCTGACGGCGTAGTAGTCGTTGCCGGCGTAGGCGGTGGTGCCGGTGGGCCAGCGCGGCTGAGGCCAGAAGTCATACTTGACGCTGGTCTGCTGCGCGTACATGGGAAGGGACCAGCTGCCGGCAAAGCCGCAGGCGACCTGCTGCGGCCAGGGCGGGGCAGCGCCCAGCCAGGAGACCACCCCGGCGTGCATCAGCGGATACCACCATTGAGCAAAGGCGGTCGCCTCGTGGCTGTCCAGGGCGCACTTGGTGGTATACCCCCCCTGGGCGACCGAGGCGCCCCAGCCGCGCCAATAGAAGTCGCCGGGGAGCCACGCTGCCTTTTGGCCCCAGAAGGTGAACCCGACGCGTCGCCCCGAGGCGGTGTTCGAGGCTTTGGTGGTCCGCCGCCAGAGGGAGGCGGCCTCGCGGTAGTCCCAGTCGCCGGCGGGGTAGGGGATCCCCAGTTGGTCCAGGAGGCTCAGGTTGAGCACCACCGCGGAGGTGGACAGTTCCGCCGGCAGCGCATACACCCCGCCGTTCGTGGTGAACTTGGCGAACTGGCCGGCGTCGAAGGTGTGGGTGTCGACGTTGAACCGCCGCAGATAGGGTGCCAGGTCGAGGTTGACCTTGGCCTCGATCATCTTGGCGGGGGCGAAGCCGGAATAGACGTCGGGGCCGGCGCCCGCCAGGATGGCGGCGAGCACGGCGGCGTCGTTGGATACCGGTCCGTCGCCCACATCGATCACGATGTCCACGCCGGGGTGCGCCTTGAGAAACGGCGCCAGGGCCTGCTGGAAGACGCCTGTCCAACTGCTGGCCCAACCGACGCGCCACGGTTGCCACACCAGGGTGGTGCGGGGCTTGGCCGCGGTCGGTCGCGCCAGGCCGGCGGCGGGACCGCAGGCCGCGAGGGCCGCGGGTGCGAGGATGGTCACACCGGCGGCGGCGAGGGCGCGGCGGCGAGGCACTCCGGGTCGGTGGCCATACGACGGAAAGCGCGCTTGCGTCACGGAATCCCCTCCCTGCGCGATGTCGTCTGCGTCCCGGCCGCGGCCCGCGGGACGGGGGTGTGGGGGGCGGCTCAGGTCGATTGCCGTACCACCAGCCGCGCCGGGGCCCGCTCGAACCCGGGCGGCGCCTGTGGCCGCAGCAGGCGCGCCACGCCCTCCGCCGCGATCTCTTCCAGGGGGAACTCGACGGTCGTCAGGGGCGGGCGGCAGTAGCGGGCCCACTCGATGTTGTCAAAGCCCACCACGGCCAGGTCGCCGGGTACGGACAGGCCGGAGGCCTCCGCCGCGGCGAGCACGCCCACGGCCAGGCGGTCGCTGACGGCGAAGATGCCGGTGGGCCGCTCCCGGTCGGCCAAGAGGCTAAGGCCCGCCGCCCGTCCGGCCTCCACGGTCCAGTCTTCGGCGATCACCTCGCGCAGGGGCGTTTCGGCCGCCGCGGCCGCCGCGCGGGCCGCGGCGATGCGGTCGGCGGCCAGGGTGCCCCCGCCCGCGGGGGCGCCGACCAGCCCCAGGACGCGGTGGCCGCGGCGGCCGAAACGCCC
>DAHWHT010000083.1 GCA_027335515.1 Clostridia bacterium | reverse complement strand
CGTCCGCGGCACTTCGTCGCGAGCACCACCTCGGACCGCCGGCCCTCCAGCACCCGGGCCACGATGCGCTCGCTGTGGCCGCCGGTATAGACGTCCGCGGTATCGATGAAGTTAATCCCCGCATCGATCGCAGCCCGCAGGATCGTCAGGGATGTCTCCTCATCCGTCTGGTTGCCACCCATCCGCCAGCACCCGATACAAAGCGGTGACACCTTCAGCCCGGTCCGCCCCAAACGACGGTACTCCACCCGCCATCCCGCCTTCCGTCGGCGCCCGGGCCGCCGCGCGGCTTCCAGCGCGGCCCAGGCAAATCCGCGTTTATGTACGTATGCCACTCGGGCCCGGTGCTCCTGCCGCGCGCGCACGACACCCTCGGGCCCACCTGGACGTCGATGTTGTCCGCCGGCCGGACGGTGGGTACGCTACCGACGCCGCGCTCCGTCGAGGGACGCGGACGGGACAGGGGGTGCAACCGTGGAAAGTACCGCTCGCACAACGAACGGATGGCTCGCCACCATCGTCGCGTTGGGCGCATTGGCCGTCGGGTACGACCAGGGGGCCATGTCCGGCGCGCTCCTCTTCCTCAAGCACGTCTACCGCCTGACGGTGTTCGAACGCGAGGCGATGGTCAGCATCGTGATCGTCGGATCCTTCGCCGGAGCCATGTTCTCCGGTCGACTGTGCGACACCATCGGGCGGCGCACCGTGCTCCTGCTGGCCAGCGCGCTCAGCGCCATCTTTGCGGTAGCGACCGGATTGGCGCCCACCTACACCGCATTCATGGCCTCGCGCTTTTTGATCGGGATCACCATCGGCATGATCGTGGTGGCCGCGCCGATGTATATCAGCGAATTCTCGCGCACGGCCATGCGTGGCCGCACCAGTGCGACCTTCCAACTGGCCTTCGCCGTCGGGTTGGCGGGCTCGTATTGGGTCGACTTCGCCTTTGCCAAATCCGGAAACTGGCGCGCCATGTTCATCGTGGGCTGCATACCCGCCCTCATCCTGCTGCTGTCGCTGCTGCGGATGCCCGACAGCCCCCGCTGGTATTTCCTGAAGGGCCGGGATTCCGAAGGCGAGACGGCCCTGCGGCAGGTCTTCCCGCAGGAGGCGTTGCGCCGGGCGGAGGTGGCGCGCATCGCGGGTGAGCTCCAACGCACCCGGGATCTGCGCCGCGCGTCGTTGGCCGACCTGCTGCGGCCCGCCGTACGCCTGGCGCTGCTGTTCGCCGTGGGGCTGAGCTTCTTCGGCCAGTTCACGGGGATCAACACGGTGACCTACTACAGCCCCACCGTCTTTCGCTACGCAGGCTTCGCGCGGAGCGACGCCATCTTCACCACGGCCGCCATCGGCATCATCACGGTGCTGGCCACGGTGTTGGGCATCTCGCTGGTGGACCGCTGGGGGCGGCGCCCGCTGCTGCTGACCAGCCAGCTGACCATCGTCGCCGCCATGACCCTGCTCGGGCTTTCCTTCTACCTCGGGCCGCGGCAACCCGGGATGGCCGTCCTCACCGTCGGCAGCGTCCTGCTGTTCCACATCGCCTTCTCCATGGGCATGGGCCTGATGGGCTGGGTCTACGTGCCGGAAGTCTTCCCGAACCGGGTCCGCGCCCAAGGCCAATCGGTGGCGCGCCTGGTCACGTACCTCAGCACCTTCGTCATCACGCTGACGTTCCTGTCGCTGGTGACCGCCCTCGGCGCCGCCGGCACCTTCTGGATTTTCGCCGGCGTGACCCTTGTAGGCGCCGGCTTCGTGTCCTGGCTCGCACCCGAGACAAAGAACCGCCCCCTGGAGGCCGTCGAGGCGTACTGGAAAAACGACCGGCACTGGCCGTCTGCGGACCCGGAACCCGCAGACCCCATGCGGCGTTGAACCGGAACGCCTCGCCGCCGGGGCACCCGGAGGCGGCATGCGTGGGCCGCCGCCTTCGGGTGCCCCCTGCGTCGAGGGCGACCGCCGCCCCTGCGGGCCGGGCGGAGGCTGTCCTCACCCGCCCCCGTCGCGATCCACCGACTCGGGGCCGGCGCCCCGGTTCTCAGACGGAGTGACCAGTTTGCGCAGCAGGTCGATGCGGTTGGCGGACCCCGTTTTTCGGTAGACGCCGCGCAGATGCGTCTTGACCGTGGACTCCGCGACAAAGAGGCGCTCGGCGATGTCCCGGGTCGGCACCCCCAGGACGGCCAAGCGCCCTGCCTCCAACTCGCGCGGGGTCAACCCCACCCCATACCGACGCTCAAAAAGGTCGTCCAAGGGGGTCGGCCCGGCGCCGCGGCGGCGCTCCGGCTCCGGCGGTGTGGCGCGCAGCATTCCGAGGGGGTCGGCCGCGCCGTTCAGCAGCAGGGTTGCCAGCACGAGCGCGACGGCGGCGATCAGGCCGAACTGCTCCGGAGCGACCACCGGGAGGTGTGGCGCCGCCATGCCCGCCACCAGGATGGGCACGACATTGAGGTTGAGGCCCCAGCCAAACCACCGGCCGGCGGTCCCCGGACGGGCGTTGGCGGCCAGGAGCAGCCAGGGCGCCGCCTCCAGAAGCCCGAAGGCGGTCCCGTTCATGCCGAGGCTGACATACTGCAGGCTGGGAAGTCGCCAAGCGCCCACGAGGAAGGCCAGGGCCAGCAGCCCCGAACCGGCGACCACCGGCGTCTGCAGGCCTCGGCGGTCGGCGGCCACGCCCGCGAGCAACAAGCCGACGACGTACGGCAGCCGTCGCAGGATTTCGTTGATGGACGGGTTGAGCGGCGCGACCACGAAGAACTGGAAGCTGAGGCCGGCCACGAGCGAAAAGCAGACAATGAACAAGGCGAAGCGGACCATCGAGCCCCGTTGGTCCCGCAGGACGGCCGGGGGCGGCGGCTGCATCCGGCTGGGGTGGACGGTGGGTCTCCAGCCGCCCAGGGCCAGCCACGCCAGGGCCAGTGGCGCGAGGGTGGCAACGACGCCCGCATCCGGCCGCAAGAACCGGCCGCAGGTGTCCGCCGCCACCTCGATGAGGGCGACGGCCGCGGCGGCCAAGGCAAAGACGCGGCCCAGGTCGGCCACGTCGACCGCGGTGGCGTACCAGCGGCCCCAGGTCGTCATTCCGGCGGCGGTCACCGCGCCCATCGCCGCAAAGAGAACGGGCCAGAGGGCCGGCGGGGTCACGAGCGCGGTCAGCGTCAGCGCGGCGTCCGCCAGCACGGCGCCGCGCGCCATGGTGCGGTCGTATTTGGGGTAACGGTCTGCGATGTAGCCCCACAGGACGAGGGCGGGGGCGTGCGCGTACAAAAAGCACAAAAACAGCAACCCAGGCTTCACACCATGGGCGGACGCCCACGGCCCGCCGATTCCCCCGAAGTACGGAAACACCCCGGCCCAGCCGAAAAGACCCGCGAGGTACAGGATGAGACCGGCGTACGCCCGCAGCCGGCCACGGCGAAGGGTGTCAGCGCCCAAGACCACCTCGGCCGATCGCACGCACAGCGGTCCTCCCCAAGGGCCCATCCGACTTGTTCGGCCCGTTCGACCGTAGGTGTCAAAGGGGCCGTACCGCGGGAGCAGCCTCTCCTCCCCGGGGTTGAGTTTGGCCGGACCGGGGCGATCTCCTCCCATGGGTGGAACGGGAGGCGTTGTATCTTGCTCCCGGCGCGACGGCGGTCGGCGCCGCGGGGCAGGCGGATACCATTTTCAGGAAGGCGCTTGCGTCCCAACCCCCACCCCGTGGTGATGGACACCGACGGCCGTCTGGCTGGCACAACGGCCGGGTAGATCGCCGCAGCTTATCGGTTGGAGGATCCGCAAGGAGGAGAACCCATTGCATGCATGGATTGAGCGCTGGATCCGGCGGCTCGGCGGCGCGCGGGATAACACCGCCGGGCGGAGCCGGGCAGGGTGCGGGGCCGGCCAGGCACCCGTCGGGACATCGAGCAGGGCCGCCTTCGGCCGATCGGTCCGCATGGCCTGCCGGCGGTGGCGGACCACACTGCTCGGGCTGATGACCCTCGGGGTCTGCCTGCTGTGGGTTGCTCCGGCAACCGCGGGCGCTGCCCCGAGCGGCGCGCAATTCGCGTTCTCCTCCGATCCCGTCGCCCCAGACGGCAGCCTGGCGGCCGGCCGGTCCGTGACCATAGACCTGAGCGTCCTGGACGCGTCGGGCAGCCCGCTTCCAGGCGGAGAGGCCTTTGTCTCGTTGGAAGCGGCGACCCTCGGAGGCACGGCCGCCGTCGGCAGCACCGACCTGACGTCCACGCCGGCCGCCTTCACCGCGGATGGCTCGGGCGACATCCCCATCACCTACACGGCGCCCACTTCAACCGCACAAGCCAATGGCGTGGACACCCTGTACGCGGCGGGCACGGCCGCCGGCGCGACGGGCAGCGGTGAGGTGGTCGGACAAACGGCCATCGACGCCTACCACTTCGCCGCACCAGTCCTGGCCGGAGGGGGCTTCGTCTGGAACCCCTCGCCGCTCGCGGCAGATCACAGCCTCGCAAGCGGCGATACGGTCTATGCCACCGTGACGGCGCACGACGCCGGCGGCGCGGCCATACCCCACGCACTCATCTACCTTTCGCTCTCCGACACGGCCAATGGCGGGGGTGGCGTCGGTTTTGCGTCCGCGGGCTCCCTGGATCTCGGCTCAAGCCCGCAGCCGTTCACGGCGGACGCAAACGGCCAGATCGCGGTGAGCTACCAGGCCTACCGTCCCCTGCCGGGCACGCGGCCCGTCGACCTCCTGACGGCGCAGAACACGCTTTCTTTCCCCACGGCGCACGGGACGACCCAGTACGCGTACTACCGCGTCCCGATGATCACCACGCAGTCCCTGCCCGACGGCCTGCCCGGCACCCCCTACCAGGCCAACCTGGCGGCTTCGAACGGCACGCCCCCCTACACCTGGTCGCTCGTCGGCGGCAGCCTGCCGCCCGGACTAGAGCTCGCCGCGGACACCGGAGACATCTCCGGGACGCCGACGGCGACGGGGGTGTACGGCTTCGTGGTCGGGGCCACCGACACAGCCGGCATGACGGTCCAGGCCAGTTACACGCTCCCGGTCGCGGAGGCCTGGGTGTCGTCGATGCAGCCAACCTCCGGTCCCCCGGGTACCAAGCTCGCCCTGGTGGGCCGCGACTTCGGTACGGTGGCGGGCTCGGTGTACTTCCGCCAGGGTGCCGGGGCTCCCATCGTTGCCCCGCCGGTCAACGGCAGTTGGTCGGATACCGGCGCCCAGGTGCTTGTGCCCTCGGTGCTGACCGCCGGCACCGTGACCGTGGCGGTGTATAACGGCGAGACCGGCGAGGTCGGCAGCACCCTGCCCTTCACGGTGACGAGCGCTCCACCGCCCCCACCCCCGCCCACGAGTACGGGCAGCATCGTGGTGCACGTGGTGGCGCCGGCGGCGCTGAACGGAATCAGGCTTCTGGCGTGGAGCCCGAGCACAGGCAGCGGCGCACTGACGGCATTGGCGGCCCCCGGCAGCTACACCCTCTCCGGGCTGGCGCCGGCCAAGGACTTCAGCCTGCGCATTCTGGCCTCCGACGGCCGCACCCTGGCCGATCAGGGGCCGGTCACCGTCGGCCTGGCGCAGCCGGCGACGGCGACGCTGAACCCCGCCCTGCCGGCCACCCTCAGCGTCCAGGTGACCGATCCCTCCGGCCATCCCGTCCCCGGAGTGGACGTCACCCTGGCCGACGCCGCTTCCCAAGCGTACGTCGCGGTTGGGGAGACCGACGCCAAGGGCTCCCTGGCATCGCTCGACGCCCTGCAGTCGCTGCTGTCGAACAGGACCCTGCTCGCGACCGTTTCGGTCGGACAACGCTACTACCAGGACGGCATCCAGCAGAGCATCGCACTGCAGCCCGGTGCCAACGCGCTGCACCTCGTCCTGCAGCCGCTCCCCCTCGGTACGGTGGCGGGTACGGTGACCGGAGGCATGGACGGTACGCCCGAGGCGGGTGCGACCGCGACGGTCACGGAAAACGTCTACGGCGGCCGCACCTTCGTCCTCACGGCCACGACGGACGCCAACGGGCGCTACTCCCTGCAGGCGCCGGCCGGGCCCGCCCAGATCCAGGTCGGGACGGGTGGCGTGTGCGTGTCGTCCTGGGCCAGGATCCGCATCACGGCGGGCCAGACCCTCGCGCAAGACCCCCTGGTGGGCTGTCCCGGCTCCGGACACGTGACCGTGCGGCTCTTCACCCAGTACCTTGGTCAGCCGCTGCAGGGCCCCCTGCCCGTCGACTGGCGGGTGGCGGTTCACTTCCAGCTCACGGCTTCGGATGCCGAGGGGTTCTCGGACTGGGACTACCCCCTCGCGATCACCGGTTATCCGGGCGAGACGGTCCACGTCTGCGCCGATGGAACGCAGGCCGGCCTGCCCACGGCCTGCGCGGACGCGAAGCTGGACGCCCAGAGTAACGCCAGCGTCCAACTGGTGCTGCGCCAGCAGGGGGTGATCGCCGGCGAGTTGGTGGACGGCTCGACCGGTCAACCGATCACCGGGGCCTGGTCGGGGCATCTCTATAGCCTGGACGCCTCCGGCAGCAAGACCCTGGTGCGGGTGGTGGGCGGAACCGCGGCCCCGTTCTCCCTGGATGTCCCGGCTGCCGGATCGTATGCGGTGGACTTCCGACAGGGCCAGGGCTCTGCGTTGCGGACGGGAAGCGTGCGGGCGACCGTCGCGGTCAGCCAAGAGGCGGACGTGGGCCGGGTCGACCTGATCGGCAGCGGCGCCTTCGCGGGCCAGCCCGGTGACGGCGTGACGGCGCAGCCCGCCACCGCAGTGCCCGGCCAAGTGGTCACCATCCGCGCCACCTACCGCAACGGCGGAACGAGCGCGGCGGATGGCACGGTAGCGCTGCTGGACGTGCCGGGTGGAACCACGCTGGTTCCAGACAGCGTCGTCGTCAACGGCGCACCCGCGAGCGGTACGACGTCGGACGGTTCCTACCAGGCCGCCCTGGGCAGCGTGGCGCCCGGCGCCTCCGGTGTCGTCCACTATCAGCTGCGGCTGGACGCCGGATACACCGCATCCGAACTCGACGCGGCGGTGCGGATCGCCTATGCGCCGGCCTCCGGCCCCCCAACGACCGAGGCGCTGGGGGCAGCCGCGGTAGCGGTGCGCTCGGTGACGCTCCAGGTCCCCACGGAGCTCGGCGTCACCCAGACGACCGCCCAGGGGCGGGCACCCGCCGGCAGCACCGTCTCGGTGTATGACGGCGCGGCCCTGCTCGGTCAGACCACCGTGGGCGCCGGGGCGTATTGGTCGCTGCCGATCACCCTGCCGGTGGGCGGCACACCCAGCTACGAGGTGCTGCACGCCGAGGCCGACGTATCCGGGACCGCAGTCGTTTCACCGCCGACGTCGGTCCACTACGATCCGCTGCTGCCGCACCTGGAACGGGTCTGCATGCACCAGACGGACGGGCGGCTCGTCTGCGTCGTCCCCGACCAGGGCGTGGCCAAGTTCCCGTACGTGTGGGTGCCCGGCATGCCCTTCACCTTCGATGTCACGTTCGACCATCCATCCGGGGTGTATGGTGTGAGCGTCGCCCTCGGCGGCCACCCGTACAACGCGCAGGACATGCGCGCCGACGCAACCCTCGGTTCCGACGGCGTCTTCCACGCCACGCTGTTGCCCCAGGACGGCTGGTCGGGCATCTACGTCGCCTACCACGTCAGGGCCGACGCCCAGATGCTCAACCAGGCGGTGCCGACCACACCCCAGCAGCTGCAGCAGTCCCTGCCGCCCGATTGGCGCGGGATCCAGATCACCAACGTGCAGCACGCCGGCCCCAACGCACAGGGCCAGGTCCAAGAGTCCCTCTCCGTGGTCCTTCCGGACGGCAGCGCGCACTTCGACGTCGGGGCGGCCGTGACCCCGGGGGTGCACCTCGCTCTGACCCCGGACCAGCAGGCGGTCATGAACCAGTCGGGGTGGCCGATCTACGCCCTACCGCCATCGGGAAGCATCTTGAGGGACGGATCCACCGCGCACCTGCGGTTTCTCGTACCCGCGGGCGCCACGGCGATGACGGCCACCCCGCGCACCGCCGCCGGGCCCGAGTTGCTGGCGCTGCCTTCCGGCGTGGCCGCAGATGTCTGGGACGTCGTCGACGAGACCATCCACACCGTCGTGACCTCCAAGGCGGCAGGGACGGCGTACAACCGGGTTTCGACCGTGGAATCCACCATCCAGGGGAGCCTTGACAACTGGGACGGCGAGAGCAACATCGGGAAGCTGAACAGCCTCTATGACCTGCTGAACTCCGAAGGGGGAACCTACCTCACCCCGAGCCAGTTCAACGACTTCATGAACCAGTTCCAAAACATGCAGACCATCCTCATGGAGCAGACCGCGCTGGACTCGGTCATCACCGCGGTTGGGTACGTCCCCGGTGAGACGCTGCTGGGAAACCTCGGGTGGGGCCAGGCCTTCAACGCCTTTCAGAACGCGCTGCAGTACGATGGCGTCGCCACCAGCACGCTCAACGCCCTGCGGGACGCCCTCACGGCCGAGATCGAGGCGAACATGAAGGGGCAGCGGCTCGCGCAGTTGCACCCGCACGGCACGAAGGTGGCATCCCCGACGCCGATCGAGGACCCAAGCGGGTATGCCTACGAGGCGGTGCCGAGCAACCGCGTGTCTGGGGCGACGGCGACCATCCTGCAGCAGGGCCAGGGCGGCGGCTTCTCCCCCTGGGACGCCGCGGGCTTCGGCCAGCAGAATCCGCAGGTCACCGACCCACAGGGACGGTACGGCTGGGATGTCCCCGACGGCAACTACCAAGTCGCCTTCTCGGCTCCGGGGTATCGCCAGGCGACCAGCAGCGTCGTGACCGTTCCGCCTCCGCAATACAACGTCAACGTGGCGCTGGTCTCCCAGTCCCCCCCTGCGGTGGCGTCGGTGACGGCGGCGCCGGATGGCGGTACGGTGGATGTCGGCTTCACGCAGTATGTCCTGGCCTCGACCCTGACCGACACGACCGTGACCATGGCGACGTACGACGGCGGGAGCGTGGTCGGTAGCGTGGCGCCGCTCGGTGCGGTGGCCGACGGCCACGGGGACCTGGTGACTCTGGCGGCCCGCTTCACGCCCGGATCTCCGCTGACGCACGCTTTGCGGTACGTCGTGACCACGAGCGCCTTGGTGCGGAACTATGCAGGCAATCCGATGGCGGCCACGGACGTGCGCAACTTCACCGTTCCCATCGCACCCCCGACGCCTCAGGTGGCGGCCGTCAACCCCTCCGTCGGGTCGGCGGGCACGACGGTGACCATTTCCGGGAGCGGCTTCACGGGCGCAACTGCGGTCAGCTTCGGAGGCACCCCGGCCACGACCTTCGCCGTCGCTTCCGATGGGCGCATCGTCGCCACCGCGCCCGCGACGGGGGGCACGGTCGATGTAACGGTAACCGCGCCCGGGGGAATGAGCGCCAAGTCGCCGAACGACACGTTCACGTATGCGTCGACCACGACCATGGCCGCGCCCGCGGTCGAGTCGCTGA
>DAHWHT010000101.1 GCA_027335515.1 Clostridia bacterium | reverse complement strand
GACCGAGCAGGGAGGCGGCCTTCTTTGGGTCACGGGGGAAGTATCCTTGCATCGGCGCGGCCATCTCAGCACCTCATCCCGTCTGCGGCATCGTGCGGACCACGAGTGTCGTCTGGTTGTTGCTGCCTACCAGATTCGTTGTGTCCCGGCCCGGCGCCCCCTCTCCGCGCCTACACGCGAGACGCCGAGACGGCCATTTCGAGGTCGCCGCTCTGTGCCGTGGCGACCCGGAAGCCGTACTTGGAACCCGACGCGATGGTGAAGTCGAAGTCGTAGCCGTTGCCGGCCGTCAGGGTGTCGCCGTCATTGAACAGCCCACCCGTCACCTCGGACCCGCCGCTGGGCGTCACCCGCAGTTCGAGGGTGGAGGAAGTGGCCAGGACGATGCGGATGGTGGCCGTCCCGCCCCAGGGGGCCTCGACGGAAGTAGCCGAAGCCGTGGCGAATGTGGTGGCCGCCGCCTGGTTGGAGAGGGTTTGGTCGGGGATGAGGGTGTACTGCAGGTCCCCAAGACCAAGGTCCATTTACTCCACCTCCACGATGCGGCATGTGCCGGCCAGCAACCCGCCGCCCGGAGCCCGCCGGTGCATCCCTCCGGCCTGCAGGTCGGCGGTGGGGCAAACGGGCAGTGCGCAGTCAGGCGGGATGCCCTGGTTGGACCCGGCCGCCATGACGGGGGTGGGCGCAATGAGATGGCGCTTCTCGCGGCCGTCCGGTCCAGTGGAAAGCCGCAACTCGAACCCGTGGTCCTGGCAGCGATATACCTTCACGACGGCAACACCAACCCAAAGGCGTTGAGCACCATGTTCCACGCCTGGTCTTGCAGCTTGGTCAGGATGTCGTCATAGAACTGGCGCGTCACCGTCAGGGCCACCCCGCCCATCCAGACCGTCACATCCTGGCTGCTCGGGTTGGTCATCACGATTTCCAGTCCGGTGGTGACGACGTACCCGGGCACCGGGAACGCCACGGCCGGACCCAGCGCAAAGCCCTGCGTTCCCACCAGCGGCAGGCCGTCCTGAAACGCCGTGATCTTCACGCCCGCGCCCTCGGCGGTGCTGCTGATGCTGAACAGGCCCAGCATCCCAAGCACCTGTCCCGCCGGGGGCGGGATGGTCACGGTGGCGTCCGACCCCGCCGATACCAACGTGGGGAACTGGATGGCGGCGCCCGCCCGGTAGCCGGACAGGGACGGCGTGGCGGCGATGAGGTTGTTTGTCTCCGACGGCGCCAGCGGGAAGGAAACCGTCAGCACGACGTTCCCCAGGCCGCCGGGACTCACCGAGGAAACCTGCATGGACCCGCCCTTGAGCGCGGCGAGGATATCTGCGTTTTGCTGCACCAGTTGGGAGAGGAGCGCGGCCATCACCTGCTCGCCAGTGAGCGACCCAGGGCGCGCGATTCGCTCCCAGAGGTTCTGGTGCAACGTCTGCAGCGTGGACTCGCGCTCGGCCAGCGTCGGCGCGGCGCTCATTGGACGCCACCAGCCACCTGCGCCACGGTCTTGGCCGGCAGGCTCGCAAGCGCGGCTGGCTGCTGGGGGGTCCCCAGGGCGAGGCGCGCCTGCCAGAGGTCGGTCAGTCGATAGCGGCCGATGCGGATGTAGACGGGAACACTTGTGAGCGTGCTGGCGGCGCTCGCCGAGAATGACACCCGGCTCTTGGCGATATAGCGCATGGGCCACGGCTGGTAGTCGGCCTGGCCGAACGCCGCCCCACTGACCTGCACGAGACTGTCGTCCTCGTCCCGCGTCCCGTACAGGGTGATAGCACTGGCGGCCGGCATGGCGATGTCCTCAAGGATCAAGAACTCGTCGCCCGTCCGCGTGGCGGTCAGGAACAGGGTGCCCGCCGTGGTCGTGGACGCCGTGACGTGGTATAGGCCGCTGGCGGCATGGTCGCCCAGCCGCAGCAGTGTGCGGTCTGCCTGCGCTCGCCAGGTCACGGGCGCGGTGCCCTTGGCCACAAGGTCACGAATGGACTGCTCGGTGACACCGCCGGACTGCGCCAGCGCCAGCAGATGACTGCTGGGCGCGTATCCATAGAGCAGTTGGTCGGCCACGGTCAGCTTGCGGTAGACGATCTCGTAGTTCAGTTGGAAGTCGTCCACCGCCGCTGCGGCCGTAGCCGTCATGGACAGTTGCCGCACAGCGCGGGCATAGACCGGAAGCCGCCGCAACCCGCCGGGGGCGGCGTCGGTGAACCCGAGCGTGGCGCCCTGGTTGTATGCCTGATTATCGGCGGTCCAGGACAGTTGCACGCCCGCGTTCTGCGTGACCCAGACGGCCATGAGCTCCGCCTGCCACTCCGGGCCGTTGGCCGGCGTCCAGGATTCCGCCGAGAAGATGACGGTCGTGCCTTTGGCCAGCGTCACCGGCCCGTAGGTGTAAACGGCGTGCGTGTACCAATTCTTGCTGAACAGGATGGCGTCAGCCTGCGTGAAGGCCGAGCCCATGGAGACTCACCTCTCCCTCGCTCGGATGCGGGCCGGGACGCCGGGCTTACGAGGCCCGCGGGAACGCGGCGCGCGGAACGTAGGTGCCCACGATCTCGTCGTCCACTGTCAGCGCCGAGTCGAAGGTCAGCGCATCGGACGGGGCCGTGCCCGTGCCGGTGAACTGCACCTGGCCCGAGGCGGACGGCGCAGTGGTCTGGATGGTCTGGTCCACGAAGGTGGCGACCGCCGTGCCGCTTCCGCTGGACAGGGCGCAGTTCAGCAGGATGGCCGCCTTCTGCGGCAACGTCTGCCCGGCAGCGGCTGTGGCCACGAACACGAAGCCGCTGGAGTTCAGGGTGGGGTTCATCATCGTTCTTTCACCTCCACACATGCGTTCTCTGGGTCCTACCCCTGCCGCCCAGGGGCGACGGCGCCCGAGGTCTGCACGGCAACTCCAACCTCAGCCACGGACGCATCCCCGGAGGCGATGGCCGTACCATTGCCAGACACGAAGATCGAGGCGTTCTCGCCGTAGACGATGATCTCGTTCTCCAGGTCGGGGATGCTGTAGTACAGCTCGCTCTGGTTCCGCAGGTCCTGGACCTGGCCGTAGGCGAACAGGTCAACGTTCTCCCCCACGGGCCAGCCGTTCGGGTCGGGAACGAGGGTGCCGCCGAAGTCGAGCCCGAAGTAGGCCAGGTTGGCGATGCCCGGGATGATGCCGAGCTTCTGCAGGATGACGGCGCTCTTGGCGTTGGCCGGCTGGCCGTTCACCGGGGCGAACGGGAAGCCCAGGTCGCTGGAGTAGCTGGTCGAGACGTTTCCGCTCTTGCCGCCCGCCTGTTGGCTGTTGGTCAGCGGGAACGCGCTGGAGGAGGCCGTGGCGACATCGTTCACGGCGAAGCGCATGTCGCGGAAGATCACGTCGCCACGCTGTTGGTATCCGCCCGAGAGGGTGGGGAGGTCGGCGACCGTCACCGTCCCGCCCTGGACGCCCGAGAGGGTCATGGGCACCTGATCCTGCTCCAAGTAGCGGCGCAGGGAGGTGATCGAGAACGCACCGTTCCAACTTGCCGCCAGAGGCGCCAGCATGCGGTCGGTGTACCGCTCGCCCCAGAAGATCAGACGCGCCGGGGTCTGCACGGTGTCGCCCGAAACCGAGGCGCCCCAGCCGCGCTTGGAGTACAGCTTCGCCTGGAAGGTGGAGATGTACTTCCACCCGGTGGCCTTCGTAGCCATGGAGCCGACGCGCTTGCCGTTGCGCACGTCGTTCAGCAAAGAGCGGAGGCTTACGCCGATGATGCCGGCACGCTGGCGGCCGACCGTCTGCGCCCGGGGCGGGCACATGTTGCCGCCATAGGAGCCGTCAATGAAGCACCGGTTTGCCGGGGTCGGGCTGGACAGGTCCACGCCGTCCGGCTGAGGGCTCCACTGGAAGTCGGGGTACACCACGGCGCCCCCGTTGGTCACAACGGGCGAGATGCACTCGACGAACAACACCTCGGCGCCGAGGCCAGACGGCAGGGCGCTGGTGTTGCCGGGGATGGT
The DNA here is from genome assembly GCA_027335515.1 of Clostridia bacterium. The sequence continues at coordinate 1,193 of DAHWHT010000101.1, read as the reverse complement.
GTTGGCCGTCACCTCGATATAGGTGTTGTCACCGGAGGCCCCCTGCGATCCCGTGACAGGGGACTGCACGCCCGTAGAGGCGGCGTTCAGGTCGTAGATCGTGATGTCGTACAGCGGAAACAGAACCGGGAAATCACGCGCCTGGGCCATGGCTTTCTACCTCCAGGTCTTTGCGAGTCCGAATCAGGGCGCGGGTCAGTAGTCCGTCTGGTCAGAGGCGAACAGTGGGGCCCCCTGGGGCTGTGCCGGCGTCGGAGCCGCCCCCTGCGCCCCGGCAGCCGCCGCAGCCGCACGCGCACGGGCGGCGGCAATGGCCGCAGCCGCACCGCTGCTGCTGGCGATGTCCTGCAGGGGCACGCTGCCGGCGGGCTTGCCGCCGATGGTCGGCGTGTTGGCCGCCGTCCAGGTTCCGAAGTAGGAAAGCCCCCCGTAGCCGGCGCCCTCGCAAAACTCGTGCAGAAGCGGGCTCCGGGGCATGTCCTTGACCACCAGCCCCGCAACCCCAACACCGGTCGTCACCAGGGCGCTGGTCAGGGGCTTGTCGGTGGCCTTGGCCATCGTCGCGCCGCCGTATCCAACGGCGACAGCGCCAAGGGCCCCCATCAGGTCCTTCGTCCACGAACGCCGCCCGTACATCTGATGTCCTCCCTCTCGCGTCCTGGTCCGGAAACGCGAAAAGGCCAGGGCTCCGTGCCCTGGCCTGTGGGTCCCACATGGCCGAATCTCGCTACCGGGTCAGTCCCGCGCTCGCGGCGGATACCACGTCTCGTGGCGCTCCATCGTCACCTGTCCGTCCGGGCGCCACGCGAGGATGATCTTGCCCTGCGCGTGCGTCCCGACGTACCGCACGATCTCCTGGATGGTGGCCTCCATGCCACTGGTCATCCTGGCCCGCGCGCCCGCCTCGATCTCCGCCGGAGTCTGCCGCCGCTCCGTCGCGCGCAGTGTAGCACTCATGCCGCCGACCGCCGCTGGAAGGCGATTTGCGACCCATCCGGGAGGTTGACAGGAGGAATGCCGACGGCCCCGGCCGTTGCGGCGGGCGCTGTGATCTCCCGAAACGCCCGCAGAGTCAGCCATGTGCCAGAAGCGATGGCCGCTCCGACCCCGATCTCCTGGGCGAGCGTAAGCGGCGGCGACGACGCGGCCATGAGGCTTCCGGTGATAAACGACAGCCCGGCAAACATCGAGGC
>DAHWHT010000093.1 GCA_027335515.1 Clostridia bacterium | reverse complement strand
GCAACAACAACGGCACGACGGATGCCGGACTCGGGCAGATCAACTCCGCCAACTGGGCCGCCTACGGGCTCGCCAAGGATCCCTATGACCCGGTCCGTAACGTCGCCTCGTCCGTTCGCATCCTGGCCGGGGACCTGGCGGCCAACTCCGACCACGTCGCGGCCGCGCTTGAGGCATACAACGCCGGCAGCGCCCTGCGGGGCTGGCTCTTTGATCCGCCGTATGCCGGCGACGTCCTGGCGCAGGTGCAGGGGATGGCGGCCGGCCCGGTGCTCGGGGCGTGGCCGCTGGGTGGGACCAGGGCGAAGGACGGTTCCTGGATCGCGCCCATGCTGCCGGCGGCCGGCCAGATGACCTGGGTGGTCACGGCCTTCGCGCCCTATGGGCAACGGCAGGTCTACGACGGACGGACGTGGCCGGGTCTCGTGCCGCCGGCGTCGCTCACCGGGTCGGTATCGCCGCAGCCCTGTGCCGGCGCGCCGGCGTCTCTTGCGGCATTGCTGCCACCGCATGCGTCCTGCTGGTATGCCACGGTGCCGGCGGCCGCCGGGCAGGTCCTGTCTCTGCACCTCAACGCGATCTGGTATCGCACCGTCACCGTGGAGGTGCCGGTGCCCGGGCATCCGCATCAGACCCGAAAGCGTCAGGAGTCCGCCCAGGTTGGCGTGCCCAGGACCGTCACCGCAACCGTAACCTCGGGGAGGAACACCGGATGATTGCCGCCATCGTCACCCGCAGCGCGGCGGCGGACGTGACCGCCGCGCTGCGGGCTTTGGGGGAGAGTCCGAGCCACGTCCACGTCGTCGAGCCCGGTCAGGCGGGGGCCCGGCTGGAGGAGATCGCGCGGCTGCCGGCGGCGGCCCTGGTCCTGGACATGGATGCGCGCCCGGAGCCGGTGGATGTGGTGCGCTATCGGCTGGCGCGGCGGCAGACACGCATCGTCGTGCTGGCGTCCGGGCGGCGGCCTGGGGATGCGGCCGTCGCCGGGGTGTGCGCCGGCGCGGAGATCCTGGATGTCTGCACCGAGGCGACCCAGGTCGGGCAGGCGTTGGACCGGGAGCCGGACCTTGCGGCCGCGCTACGCTGGCGGAATCCCGCCTTGGTGCCGGATGGTGAGGCGCCCGTGCGGGAGCGCATCGTCGAGCGGCGGGTGGCCGTTGGCTCGCATCCCGTGACGATCCTGGTGGTCGGCATTGCCGGCGGGGTCGGCACGACGACCGTCGCCTGCGCCATTGCCGCCTATACCGCGCGGCTGGGGCACGACACCGCCCTGGTCGGGATCGGGCCGAATGCGATGCTGGCTCTGGAGGGGGCGGGGGGCACCTGGCGGCCGCACCTGGACACCTTTCCGTGCGCGGTTGGCGTAGGGGACCTGGTGCGGGGACGCAGGTATCCGTACGTCGTGGCCGATGCAGGCGTGGCTCCGACGGGGGATGTGCCGGATCCGGTCGACGCTGCGGCCTGGCGGCGGTCGGCGCTGCCCGATGTGGGGGTGGCGCCGGATGTCTCGGTGCTGGTGCTGCCGGGCGCGATTTGGCGCTACGGTCAGGTGCGAACCTGGCTGGAGCGATGGCCGGCGGGGGAGCCGCTGCCGGCCATGCTCGTCTGCGGGCCGCATCCGAGGACCCGGACGGAGGTGCTGGGGGTCATCGACGACCTATGCGAGCAGGCCCACCGCGTACGGGGGCCGGTGCGGGTGTTTCCGTACCTCGCCGAGCCGCACGTCCTGCCGCCGGGAGATCGCTCCCGAGTGCCAGCGGTGGATCAGGTGGTGGCCGGCATGTTGGAGGATGTGCTGCCGGATCGGTCTACGCGGCCACAGAGGTTTTTCGGATGGCGGCGAGGATAGCCCAGGAAGGGGGACACGGCGGGCGATGTGGCGAATCCTTGACCGGTGGTCTTGGGTCGTCGCAATGGGATCCAGATCGCAGCATCAAGGACGCAACGGCAACGCAGAACCTTCAGAGAGCGGGGGGAGAACGCCATCAAGTCAGTCGCGACGGCGGACCGCAAGGCTGTGGGCGCCTACTATACGGACGGGACAGTGGCGGATTTCTTGGCTCGTTGGGCTGTTCGAACCGCAGATTCTGCAGTCCTCGAACCCTGCTGCGGACAAGGCGTGTTCGTGCGGGCCGCCGCCCAACGTCTCGCGCAACTCGGTGCCGACTCCGGGGGCAGCCAGATCACAGCCGTGGACGTTGACGGCGCGGCGGTCCCCCAGGCGGTCGTGGCCGCGCCTGGGGCACGATTCGTGGTGGAGGACTTCTTCAAGACGACCCCCGAGGACCTTGGATGCCACGATGCCCTCATCGGCAACCCGCCCTTTGTCCGCTATCACCTATTCACTGGCGCGGCCCGCTGGCGGGCCCTTGCGGCGGCTGCTGAGATCGGCGTCCGGGTCTCGGGTCTTACCAGCGCCTGGGTCCCATTCCTTCTGCACGCGACCCGATTCCTCAAACCGGATGGCCGGATGGCCGTCGTCGCTCCATTTGAGGTGACGTACGCTATCTATGCTCGGCCGTTCGTCGCTTACCTGGCGTCCCACTTCGCTGAAGTGTCCTTGCTCACGTTCGAAGAGCCCCTATTCCCCGACTTGAACGAGAAGACCGTTCTGTTGCTCTGTGACGGTTACGGGGGGCAGTCGGACACCATCGGAGTCGCCCACTTGAACGGGGTCCAGGATCTCGCCGCGGCCCAGATCCAGGCGGACTCACGGATAAGCACCGATGGCATGGTCGACGGAACGGCTCGGGTTCGGTTGCTGGACGCCCCATCCGATATTCGGGAGTTATACGCGGACTTGACCGACGACATCCGAGTCGTCCACCTCGGAGAACTGGCCCGTCTGACCATTGGGTACGTGACCGGGGACAACGCCTTTTTTCATCTTAGCCGCGCCCAGGCCGTTGAATGCGGTTTGCCCGAAAGCGTGTTGCGCGTGGCCGTTCGCAAGGGTAGCGACTTCTCGGGGGTCGGTCTCGGACTTGACGCATCAGACGCCCGCCGCCTTGCCCAAGAAGGAGAACATTTGCTGTTTTGTCCAGAGCCGCACGACGTTCGTCAAGAGGCTGTCATCCAGTACATCCGGTCTGGGGAGGCGGGGGCGGGTGCCAGCAGTCGGTTCAAGGCCCGCACGCGGTCACCGTGGTGGCTGGTGCCCGGAGTCAATGTGCCAGATATGTTTCTGACGGTGTTCGGGCACACGGCCCCGCGGCTGGTGGCTAATGACGCCCGGGTGGTGGCCACCAACAGTATTTTGGTCCTCCGTCTGAAGGCGGACGATGATCCCCACCTGCTCGCGGCCGCCGCCTGTACGAGCCTTGCGGCCCTGAGCGCTGAAGTCGAAGGACACCACCTTGGGGGTGGAGCCCTCAAGTTCGAACCCTGTGAGGCCCGCAGATGGCTCCTGCCGGCCCGCGTTGACGTCGAGTCGGGTGTCCTGCTGCAGATTGACCGGGCGCTTCGCGGAGGCGATTCTGAACGGGCTACAGCCCTGGCTGACGTTGTTTTTCTGGAGCAGGGACTGGGGCTCACTAGACAGCAGGTGGCGGCGGTCCAGGAAGCCGCCTGGAATTTGCGAAATGGGCGGGCCAAACGCCGTCAGCCGGCATCGACTCGGGCCAGTATGCCCCGGACGAACTGGTCTGCGGAGAGTTCCAGACTTGGCTCGGTGTAGTTGATTGGCTCGTTGGTCTTGTTTGGATCGGCCAAGATGAAGCATGCGCTATTGTAGTGCCGTTCTCGAACCAAGTGCTGGCAGAACAACTCGTAACGCCGGGCGTATGACGCTCCATGAAACACAGGGAACACCGGGAAGTGAGGCTCGGCCACCCGGACCGGCTCTTGCGACTTTGGGCAGTCTTCCAAGACCAGCAGGTAGCCCAGCCAGGGCGGCGGCGAGGGCGCAAACGCGCCTTCGCGGTACGCAGTCCATATGTCCACCGCGGTGCCCATGGCTTCCTCGGTGCGGTTGTTGAAGTTGTTGCCGAAGGAAGGGCCGACTTGGGACTTCAGTTCCACGGCGCAGACCAGTCGACCGCCCCGGATCACGATCAGGTCCCACTGTTTGGTCGGGCGAAAAAACCCGGGAAGTTCCATTGCCGATCGGGTGAAGACGCACCCAGGTGGGACGCCATGGTCGGCGAGGAGGGTGCGCAGGGCGTTCGCAAAGCCGTCCATCTGCCGGCCGCCGGTCACTGCCCCCCGGAGGCCCTGATCTCGTGCGCCGGAAGCCGTCTGGGTCTGGGCTTGGCGGTTTCGTGTGTTCCAAAAGTGCCTCACCGCTTCGGAGAACAGTGGCTGGTCACCGATCGGCATGTACGGCCAACCCCCAGAAGGTCATCGCATGGCCCAGCGGGCACGGTTGGGTTCTACTCGGCCCCATAGGCCGGGTCCTTGTCAACCTCGGCAGGGGCTGAGACGGATCGCGCTTCTCACGGCAGGACCAAGATGGGGCGTAGGCTCCCAAGGGGCGAGGCCCCTTGGGAGTCGGGACTTTGGTTGGAGGGATGGCTATCGGGGGAGCCGCTGCTGGCCATGCTGGTCTGCGGGCCGCATCCGAGGACCTGGACGGAAGCGCTGGGGGTTATCGACGACCTGTGCGAGCAAGCCTGCCGGGTGCGGGGCTTGGTACGGGTATTTCCATCCCTGGCCGAGCCGCACGTTTTGCCGCCGGGGGATCGGTCGCGCGTGGCGGCGGTGGATGAGGTGGTGGCCGACATGCTGGGGGACGTGCTGCCGGATCGGGCGGGGCAGAGGCGGGCCTTGCTTGGACGGTGGCGGCGCTGACTTCGGAGTGTGGGAAGGAGGGATGCCGCGATCCTTCTGGAGAATCCTTGACCGACGCCCCCGGGCCGCGCCGCGAGCACAAGGACCATTCCCTGCGCTGGCTCGTCATCCCTCCATCGTCTCCCCGGCCCCATATCCTAAACTCTGGCCCTGACCTGTCCCCTGAAAATGGCCTGCGGACCACTACTGGTAGTGGGTAGTGACCACGGGAGCTACTACGCGACCGGTCGGCCCGCCCGTCGTCGGGCGTTTTCATGCCAAGTGGTGTCGGCCGCGCCGGCATGGGGGACTCTCACCGTATTGTGGCACATAGGGTTCCAGTCCAATCCCGACGGTGTTGGCGGCGAGTATCTGGGGCCAGAGATTGCTCGCCGTTCGACGGTTCTCGACAAGCTTCGCAGTTGTGGGTGACGCGTAGGTCTAAGGTGTCCCACACCGCGAGTAACAGCAGGGTTGCGCCAACACCCAGACATACGCCATACTTCGGACAGGCGCAATCTGGACTCCGGTCGATCCGATTCGATTGTTAGGGCCACCGATCGCTAGCAAGGCCAAACCGCCGAACGCATCCATCCCAGTCCCAGTTGGATCGCGAGCCGGGGGGGGATGTCGGGCGGCACACAAGCGATAGGAGGATCTATGGCTTTCAAGAAGCTGGCACCCATCGCCACTGTACCCGACACGCCCGGAAAACTTTTTCTTGAATTGCCTCGTCGGACCATTCCGGACGTATTGCCACACCAGCAGGAGGTTATGCGTAACTTTGCCAACCTCTCGCCAAGCGTTGCTGACGTCGCTTTACAACTCCCAACAGGGAGCGGCAAGACTCTTGTCGGCTTGCTCATAGGGGAGTGGCTCCGCCGCAAGAATCAGGAACGAGTCGTTTACCTTTGTCCCACAAAACAATTGGTCAATCAAGTCGTCGAACAGGCCACTGAGAAGTATGGGCTGACAGCCATTGGCTTCACCGGAAGTGCCAACCGTTACGATCCGACCAACAAGGCTAAATACCGGAGTGCGGACCATATTGCCGTCACCACCTACAGCAGCCTCTTCAACACCTCTCCTTTTTTCCATGATGCCGACGTCATAATTGCGGATGATGCACATGCCGCTGAAGGCTACGTTGTTGCCCTATGGTCAGTCAGGGTCGAGCGGACCAAGGAGGAGCACGTCGCTCTTCACGCGGCGCTCGCCAATGTCTTGCAACCGGTCATTGACCCCAGCAGTTTTGTGCGGCTTTCAGGAGAATGGCAGAGCGTAGCAGACAGGGCATGGGTTGACAAAATCCCGACCCCGAAATTTGTCAGCATAAGCGCGGCTCTCTCTGCGGTCTTTGATGCCCATGTTAAAAATACGGACTTGGCGTACTCTTGGTCGATGTTGCGCGATCACCTGCATGCCTGTCATCTCTATTTGTCGTCCAACGAAGTTCTCCTCCGTCCCCTATTGCCACCGACGTGGACTCACGCGCCCTTTGCCGAAGCGCGGCAGCGCATCTACATGTCGGCTACACTCGGAGCCGGTGGTGATCTCGAACGTCTGATGGGCAGGCGCTCAATAGAGCGTCTGCCCATTCCTGAGGACTGGGATCGACAAGGTGTAGGACGCCGTTTCTTCATATTCCCAGGGATGTCGTTGAATGAAGAAGATTCTGAAAGCCTTCGGATTAAGTTGATGGCCAGGGCAGGCCGGAGCCTGGTTCTGGTCCCGAGCGAGAGTGCGCGTGTTAAAGTTGATGAGCGTGTCGTCGACAAGCTTGGCTTTAGGACCTTCGACGCGCGCCACATCGAAGACTCCAAGAAGCCCTTCGTTTCGGAGGCCCACGCTGTCGCGATCGTAGCGAACCGCTACGATGGGATCGACTTCCCTGGACAGGAGTGTCGGCTGCTCTTCATCGAGGGCCTGCCGACGGCGACAAATCTCCAGGAGCGGTTCCTTATGTCACGCATGGGTGCGAACATATTGTTTAACGGACGGGTTCAGACGCGCCTATTGCAGGCGATAGGTCGCTGCACGCGCTCCTTGGAGGATTACTCTGCGGTCGTCGTCTCCGGTGCGGAGTGCTCTGACTACCTAGCCGACATAAGAAAGCGGAAGCACCTGCATCCAGAACTACAAGCGGAGCTTATGTTCGGAGTCGAGCAGTCAAAGGACGTGACTCCCGGAGATATAGTTGAGAATTTCAGTATCTTCATGGGCAATGGAAGCGAATGGGAAGAGGTTAATCAGCAGATAGTTGCTGAACGGCGGCGGGTGCACCAAGTCCCATTTCCCGGGATTGACGAACTCCAAACAGTTGCCGGATGGGAAGTTGCATTTCAGGAGCGACTGTGGCAAGGTGATTATGAAGAGGCCTTGGATTTCGCAGAGCGCGTTATCGGAGGGTTAATACTACCAGACCTTCGTGGTTATCGCGCGAGTTGGCACTACCTCGCCGGAAGTGCTGCTTGGCTGGGAACGATGCATGGTGTAAGCAGGCTGAGTGCGAAAGCTAGAGACCACTTCGAGAAGGCTAAGGGTGCCGCCATCAGCGTTTCGTGGCTTGTGAGGCTTGCCCAAGAGCAACCAGTCGATATGGAACGATCCACGGAAGATTTGCTTCTCGTGAGTCAAATTGAACGAGTTGAAGGAACGTTGGCGCAGCTTGGCACGTCCAGCGACCGCATGTTCGCGAAACGAGAGAAGGAGATCTTAGAGGGACTGGCTTCTAGCGAACGAGGGCTGTTTGAGCAAGCCCACAGGTTGCTGGGTGAAATGCTCGGGTTTGACGCTGGCAAGCAGGAGACGGACGGGTCGCCCGATCCTTGGTGGCTTGCCGGCTCCTTCTGTTTTGTGTTTGAAGATCACGCTGGCGCGCAACCCGACTCCGTTCTCGACGTGACCAAAGCTAGACAAGCGGCCTCGCACCCGAACTGGATCCGGGCCAACGTAAAAGCTGCGGTCGCTGCCGACATTGTTTCCGTTCTCATAACGCCAGTGTCTGCGGTCAAAGAAGGGGCAGCGCCTCATCTCAGTCAAGTGGCGGTTTGGCCTTTGGGTGACTTTAGAGATTGGGCCCGTGGGGCGCTTGCCGCTTTGCGCGAAGTACGTAGGACATTTGCTGAGCCCGGGGATCTGGCGTGGCGAGCGGTGGCCATGGAGGTATTCAGGCGGTACGGCCTGGATGCAACTGGCTTGGCGGCGAAATTGAAGGCATGCTTCGGTGCACGCTGCCTAACTCGCGTTAAATAGTTCCGCGCTTTGCGTGTGATACTCCAGAAGATCTACGGTGTGGTGCCATAGGCAAATCGAACGGAGCCTACCTCCGTTGACCCGAGACAGCGGCTAGGCGCACCCCATCGACACGGTTAATTCTTGCTGCGCCATTAACCGAGCGGATTGTCAGCGCCCATCGGAGTGCGCCGCGCCGCCTTTGTCGGTCAGTCCACTGGTGCCACTGTTGGCCGGAACGGGTAGGGCCGCACCCGCCCGTACTCTCCTGACGGAACCGGTACAGACGGGATGGGGGGACGGAGCGCGACGCTTTGCGCGGCGGCCCAGAACACCACCGGCGTCAGAAGGGAGGTGGCTCATCGTCGGGATGCTGGGTCCACGTCTTAGTGGGTTGTTTTGTCGGAACCTTGCCTAACCCGATCAACTTCTGGCCTAAGGCTTCGGCCATCTTTTTCCAGGCTGGGCGCATGCGTGCCTCATGTTCGGCTAAATCTGATGGGGTCGGTGGCTTTGCATATCCCCAGCCCCAGTCGACCCATGCAGCGTACGCACGAAGATACTGTCCCATGTCTTGCAAACCCTGAGAAGTAGAAGAGTGCCCGGCGTTCGAGTCTATCCCTGCCTCTACATCTCTACACCACGCTTCGAAACCCTCCCTCGTGTCGCTCAAGGCATCCATCAGGTTCTTCTGGTGCTTAACGCTAGGACACACCTCGATGATTCCATCAATCCCAAGGAGTCGGTGATCTTCAGTCAACGTGCGCCGCAGGCGACGCGCTGGCGACTGGCTCTCGTCGGCGCGCCCCTTCTTGTGGGTCTCTGAGATCTCTACGAGTAGCTCGTCACACGCCGTTGCAGCGCGACGAGTTGCTCGTATGGTTTGGGCTCGGAGTTTCCGCCGTTGGCGTTCCTCTTCGACCCGCTGCATACCCCAAGCACCCGCAAAGGCGCCAGCGGCGGTCGTCAGTAGGGTCGTTAGGCCCAGCCGGACTAGATCAGACATGCACAACCTCCAAGCCGGCTCGCCCGCTCGGCCGGCTGCGGGTCGGGCTGGTTGCTCCAAGACCCGGTTCGGGCGCCTTTGCCGATACGGCAGTCGGCCGAAGCGCTCGTCGGTCCGGGCCCGCAGCCGGTACGTGGTCTGACCCGAGCCGAGGTACGTCCCTTCATCCAGCAAGGTAGCCACGATCTCCGCCGGCGCCACGTCCACGAAGTGCTCCGAGCGTAGCACCCCACGAGGATGTTGGCAGCCTCCTCCGGACGGAGCCGCCCAGGGCGGCGTCTGTAGGCTCTCATAGGCCGTCAGCGTCTCCTGCTCCGCCGCCTTCAGCATCGGTTGCTCGTCCTCCGGGTTCCCGACTTGCAACAGCGCCGAGAGTTCCTCTTGGAGCGTGATAATCGTCGCCGCACGGCCAATCTGCTAGCGTAACCGGAGGTTCTCTCGCTCCGGTTTGTCCAAGCGCAGCCGGGCGCCGCAGTTCCTCCTTGGCGGCCGCCAGCTTGCTCGTCCCCTGAGTGGCCCCCACGAGGCCCCCTCGGCCACCCTTGCCTTCCCTGTCGCGATCCTGCGCCGGCGTCCATCTATTCGCATCCTCTCCCCGCCCTCGGGATTGTCGATCCACTGTCTCCTCCTCTCTCAGCTCATTGTGGCAGGAAGGGAGTTTCCTTGCAGTCACCCGTGGTTCGCCATTGCCATGGGATGTTGCTAGAAAGCTAGAGGAGAACCCAAGCTGCGTAGTTCGACCCGAATTCTTCATCGAACTTCTATCCTGACCCCAATTGCCCGGGCGTTCTCCATCGCGACCTTCAAGTTGTCGGCCTTTATGCCGTCGGGTGCGGTAACGGTCACCCGCAATTCTGCCTGGGCCGAGGCACCCAGAGCGCTGAGGAGCTCCGTGAGGACTTCGTCCTGGGCTCGGGAGACGTGGTGCCCGAGCCGCTGCACTTCACTACCCGACCAAGCGCCGGAGACGACGACCTCGACTGCCGTCCGCGGGGGGGCCTGCGCAGTAGTCCCATCAGGCAACGGTGGTCGGGGGCCCGTGTCGATGCCCGCACCCCAGGGCTCCGGTTTAGCCTCGTGAGCCTCTTCCCGGCCGGAAGGCTTGGGCGCCGGCAGGGCCCGCGGGTCGACCAGCCATCCGGCTAGGCGCCCATCGGACCACGTGATGGTCTGGCGGAAAGCCACGCCCTCGTACCGGCCGTCTTCCTTACGATTTTGCGCGTAGGCGAAGAGGCCTGTTTGCACCCCTGCGCCGACGGTTGCCCGCAGGACGTCCGCGTCGCGCAGACGCGGTAGATATGTGTATCGGGCCAGGCAGTCCCAAAGGTGCGACAACTCAACGTCTTGGCTCCCTCGCCAGAACCAGCGGGCCAACTCTGGGGTCAGAAGCTCCGGCGCGAGTGCCCGACGCACTGCCTCGTCCCCTTCGGCTCGCCGCGCCGCCCCTTGGATCACGTTGCTCTCTACCGGGGTGGTCGGCACGGCATCTAGGCGGAGGGCGCCAGCCTTCGGCCCCTCGGCCTCCTCCGCGACGGCTTGCGCGGGCACGAGCAGATTCCGATACGCGCCATCGAGGGCCTGATTGAGGGCCTTGTCCTGCGCCGCCCGAGACCGCTGCGCTTCATCGACCTGGTAGGCGTCGAGATTAAGTTGCTTGGCGTCTCGTTCGATAGAGGCCCAGGCGAGGAAGCGGGCGGCTTGGCGAATGATGTTCTCGGTTTCGGTCTGCTGCGGCGCGAGGAAGAGAACGAGGTTCTGGTAGCGACGCGGCTCGTCACCGCGCTGGGCGAGGACGGTCCGGGCGGCGCACTCAGCCTGAGACCCACCGCCCTCCCGATAGCCGAACGCCGGCCCCAGCACGACCAGCCGCGCGGCATCCTCATCCAGCACTTGTCGGGAAGCTTCGGTGGCATCCCGGTGCTCTGCGACCACGTGGACGGCTGCGAAGACACGCTTGCCGCCGTTCCTCTGCGCTTCGGTCACCTGGTCGCGCAGTCGCCGGGCGATCTCTCGTACAGGTTCGTCGCCCTCGCGTTGCAAGTCCCGTGCCCGTGCCTGCATCAGCCGATCGAGGCTTTGCCGGAGATCGAACCAGAAGCGGTCGCCGGCCTGGCCGCCCTCACCGGTCGAGCGATGGAGGTAGGTGGTCTCGTTTTGCTGCAGTTGATCCAGGGCGTCATGGAAGAGCCCCAGCGATTCGTCCGGCTGGACGACTCCGAGCCGCAGTCGGGGCTCCTCCACGCCGCGGATGACCCGACCGCTGCCTTCGGCCCCTGGGGCCGACGCCGGGGCAGTCTGCAGAAAGATGGACCGTGCGAGCCTACGAGCGGCCAAGATCTTGCCGAACCGCTGGTACTGCGTATCGAGCCGGAAGGCGGCCGACCGCGGCCCGTCCACGTCCGTCTCTACAACCGTGTTCCAGTTCTCGGTCTCCGGCAACGGCTTGGTCAGTTCGCCACGTACCGCGTCCTCGGCTAGCGGCAGGGATCCAGACAGGATGAGCGGCGTCGTGTCGTTGGCGGCCCACAGGCTGTGCACCACTGCGGCCATCAGGCGCAAGACGCCGCGCGTCCGCTGGAACCCGTCCAAGGTGGACCAGTCGCTATAGAGGCGATCAAAGATCTCCGGGTGCAGCGGGTATGCGCCCTGTAGACGTTCCAAGTAGCGCCGTTCGCTCACTTCGGGTGGAAACGCATCGCGGTGCCGCTGGTACAGGCGGAAAAAGGCCTGGCATGTTGCGTCCCGGGCGGGGGCGTCGCTTACCTCAGAGAACAGCCGCCGGCGGACGACCTCGAAAGACTCCTCGACTCCGACAGGTCGCCAGACGGCCTCCACGCGCCCGAAGATCGGCTCCACCCGTTCCAAGGCGGCCTCGCCGCCCTCCCCGCCCAACTCGGGCTTGGAGACCGGTAGGGAGGCGACCAGCGCGGCGTTGGGCACGCGCTTGACGGCCTCGGTCAGCGCCTGCACGAAGGTCATGTTCGAATCGAAGCTGCCCCCGGGCGGAGGGATCGGCGCCCGGTACATGTTGCGGACGTACGCGACGAACTCGTCGATGAGGATCAGACAGGGCGAGGACGCCCGCAGCAAAGCTGCGAGCGTGTCTCCACCCGGCGCAATGCCCCGCTCGTCCGCTTCCCGGACCAGGGCGTATCCATCCGGTCCGCCCAGTTGCGCCGCCACGTCGCCCCACAACGTGCGCACGGTTTGACCCGCCAGCCCGCGATGTGGTCGGGGCTTGTTCGGGTCCAGGCTTGAGCACGCCAAGACTGCCACGCGGACGCGGGGCAGATCGTCGAGGGCGACCGAACCCAACCCCTGGGGCGCCAACCCCAGGCGCACAATCCGATCGGGGGCGGACACGAGGTGGTAGAGGGCCAGCATGCTGTGCGTCTTGCCACCGCCGAAGGCAGTCTTGAGTTGCACGACAGGATCGCCATCGCCGGTCTGCAGCCGGCCGATCACGGAAGAGAGGAGCTCGCGGATGCCGGCGGTCACGAACGTCCGGCGGTAGAAGTCCACCGGGTCGCGGTACTCGATCTCCGCCTCGCCGCTGACGACAGCCCCGAGGTCGGCCATGTATTCATCCTTGCGATACCGACCGGCGGCCACATCCGGATGGGGCGCGGCCACCGTACGCCATGGCTTGAGCGGCAACAAGGGACCCTCCTCATCTGGGGTCTAGAACATCGCCCGTGCCTTGGGGCCTCCCAGGTTGGCCGCCTTGTTCCGCACCAAGTGCCAGGCTGCCACCAAGTCATTGAAGCGTTGAGCATCTTCACCGAGGACCTTACGTTCACAGATGGCGAAGAGGCGGTAAGCCAACTCCCGCGCGGGCTCCGCCGCCCAAGTCGCCCCGGCGTAAATGCGTG
>DAHWHT010000073.1 GCA_027335515.1 Clostridia bacterium | reverse complement strand
TGCGGCTAGGTCGGGGTGGTTGAGTGGGTTGTCGCCCCAGAACACCGCGAGGTTAGTGAAGGGGGGATCGGGGTCTTCGCGCAATGTCAGTAGCGGCTCTACGAACGAGACCGCCCGCTCCAGGGACAGCGGGGGGAACGTACCCGAAACCGCAAAGTCGCAGTGGCGGCATCGGCACGAGCACGGAGCCGCCTTGAGGAAAAGAAAAAGGAAGCGCCCGGGGTCGCTCACCGCCCATCCCTCCTGGCTCGGAACATGGTCCGCAGCCACAGCAAGAACGGACCACCAGACTACAGCACTCTACCACCCCGACGCCGGGGAGGGGCGGGCTCCTCGGGTATGTCTACAACACGCCCGAACGAAATACGTCGGGAGAACCCATCCGCCGGGGCACCCCCGGGGCCCCCTGCCGCGCCCCGGACCCCCTCCACCCCGCCGGGCGGGGGGAGGCTTGCCAAGGCCGCGCCACCCCCCGCACCCCCCTGCCAGATGCGGTCCTCGCCCGAGCCGTCCTGAAGCCGGCACCGGCTCCGGTCCGCCAAGGCGCAGGACAGGACACTGTCTGCAATGCGCGCGGCGGGTACTCTCGCCGCCTGCCCTACCGGGCGTCGAGAAACTGCGCGCCCGGGATTTCCAGAGCTGCTCGGTAGGAGAAGCCGTCCGCGAGCAGGCCATACTCAATGTGCAAATCCGGCCATTGCGTTGCAGCAGCGGGAACCTGCTGCCTGTTGAGTCGCAGTACGTCGATGGTGGAGCCAGGATGGACCACGTGGTCCGAAGAACCGCCGAAGGCCATTGGTGGACCAGAACGAGGAACCCCGGGCTGCATGGGGAGCCCGAAGTCGCGCAGTCCATTCAGCCCGCCCATATCCACGCCAACGCGGTCCGCGGAAACCAGTTCGAGGCGCACATACCGCGCCAAGGCTCCGCCTGCGTTGTGGATGCTCAGGACGACAGCCAACAGGCTGGCGGCCTGTGGCGTCCCGGAGCCTACGACACCGGCCTTCGCGAGGTAGTATGTCAGAACCAACTTCGGAAGCCGCGGCCGGAAGAACGCGCCCTCGACCTCGCCGTGCTCCATCGGCAAGAACTCGGCGCCGGACCGCTTGAAGTAGACGTGCTGCTCCTGGCCACAGGCCATGTGCGGCGATTGCTCGGATGCGGGGATCAGCGTGATGACATATCCGCCGCCACTCGGGTCCTGGATCACCTCGTGCTTCACGCCTTCTAGCCATGGCACAACCATGTCTGGGGTAAGTAGCTCTAGGCGGTTGGCGAACAGGCCAGGATCTGCGATGGGAAGGCGACCCTGGACGACATCCGGCCCGTGGTCGACGGAGCGGCAGTCGACACCCCACACAACAACCCCGCCAGCGGAGTTTGCGAAGCCGCTGAGGGCCTTAGCGTAATTCTTCTTGTCACCTACCGTTGGCAGGGAAGACTTCTGGTTGCCCACACTCTTGAAATCCCGGTGGTACGACTCCTCCCATGCCTCATTCTCGGCGGCTTGGATCAGAGCGAACCCTTCACGCTTGAAGCGCCAAAACAGGTCCTCGGGGGCACCCACGGTCAACCACCCTCTCGTGGCGGCGGAACTACCATACCGCACTGGACCGCTTAGGACGGGAGCCGAGCCATACGTGGATGGACGCCAGGGCCATGGAGCGAAGCCCACGGCTCCTGGCGTCTCCGTCAACCCCTAACCGCGATGCGTCGGGCTCACCGCCTGACTGATGAGACCAGCGATCTCCTTAGTCATCAAATACTGGCGGTGGTCGTAGTCAGCCGAGAACAAGCGTGGAAGGTTGAACCCGTCACGGCGCATCCGGTTGAGCGCAAATCCGCACGAGGCCATGGCGCCGCCGTACGTGGTCCCGTCCAGGCCCACCGTTTGCTGGATGGTCTCAAACGGAACTTCGGAGCGCCCGGTGCGGAGCACCTGCTGCGCCAGGACAGCCACGGCGTCTCGGGCGTGGGGCTTGAGCTTGCCGATGTAAGCGCGCACGAGGTCAACCGTCCACGCAATTTCCGGGACCGGACCAACGCCGTCGTGAGCCGGTTCCGGGTGTTCGACAGCCGCTCCGTCCACTCCAAGAAGGCCCAACAGTTGTGGCACTTCGTCCTCTTCAACCTCACGAACTACCGTCACGAGCACTCGCACCTTTGCCAACGCAGGTCGCCTCCTTCGTGACGAGTATGCCGCGATTAACGCCTTGTCGTCAAGCGAGTGTCGAGCTGTAAATGGCAGGTGTTTATGCGTGTTGGTGGTTCTGAGCACATCCCGGAGGTGTCTTCATGGAAGGCCAGGGGCGGCCCGCCGCCCCCTGGACCCCCACCAAGGGCCGGAGGCGCGGCCCTCCGCTCGCCCACACGGGCGTGATTGGCTCCGGCCCGCTCGGGATTCCCTCTTCAAACCTCGGTAATACGCGCATTGTGCCCCGGCCGGGATCCGCTCCGGCGAGGGCCAGGCCCGCACGTGAGCATATCCTCGCCTGCCGGCTCCGGTATCCCTCCCGCCGTGCCCTCTCGCTCCGCTCTCCCTTGCCTCGCACCCGGCCGGTTCGCAGGAGGGTCGTAGAAGCCGCCCCTCCCGCTGGCCCTCTCCGCTTGTCCCGAGGTTGCTGTACGGCAGCCCGGAGCAAGGCGTGGGGAGTTGGGAGCCATGGCGTTGGCGTATCCGCGGTGGGTTCGCATCGAGTTGGTGCGGGAGGAGGCGGTGGCCTACCGGCCCAAGATCGGCGATCCGAAGGACCTGGCGGCGTTCGTGGCGCCACTGATCGAGCGCGAGGCCCGCGAAGTCTTCGTTGTGGTGTGCCTGGACACCAAACACCGGGTCAACGTCGTGAATCGCGTCGGCCTGGGCGGCATCGACTATGTGAGCGCGGGGCCGCGTGAGGTCTTCCAGGCGGCGCTACTCGCGAACTCTGCGGCCATCGCCCTGGCTCACAACCACCCGAGCGGGGACCCCACCCCGAGTGGGCAAGACCTCGCGCTGACACACCGGCTGGTTGACGCTGGCGAGGTATTGGGCATCGCCGTCATCGACCACCTGGTGATCGGAGACCGGCAGCACCAGAGCATCCGCCGGCTGCATCCCGAGTTGCGGTGGGGTGACTGATGAACACCTCCACTCACCCGGTCAAAATCTTCCTTGCCGGCGCAGCCGGCACCGGCAAGACACTAGCGGCCGAGCACCTGGCCAAGTACCACGGTTTCAGCCGCGTGTCATTGGGGGAACTCTGCGCCAACGAGGCCGAGGCCCTGGGTTGGCCGATGGATCGTTACCACCTCCAGGCAGCCGGAGACCTGTTGCGCTCCCGCGACCCGGCGGCCCTCGCCCACCACGCACTCCGGTTTCCGGTGCTGGTGGACGCAGCGGGCATCGTCGTGGACGGCGTGCGGCTGCCCGAGGAAGCGACTGCGTTCGCGCATGCGGGGTATCTCGCCGTCGGCTTGACTGCACGACCGGAGACCCGCGGGCGGCGTCTCCGGGAACGTGGGGAGCACTGGCCGGTGTCTGCGCACCAGACCGAGGAGCGAGTCGGCGACATCGAGATCGGTTACCTGCTGGCCGGGGACGACCTGGAGGACCCCAGCATCCGCCGGGACCGGATTGAACGGATGCTCCGCTGGGCGAACGACCGCACCACCGAGGCCCGCTGACCGTGCACCATCAAGACGGCGAGGAGATGGACAGCATGACAACTCCACTCTGCATCTACCTCTCTGGCCCGGCCGGGGCCGGCAAGACCGAGGTCGCGGCGATGCTGGCAGAGCAGCGCGGATTCCGCCACATCGGTCTGGGAGACCTTTGCCGGGCGGAGGCCCGGCGGCGGGGGTGGCCCGAAGACCGGTTCCACCTCCAGGCTGCCGGGGACGCCCTGCGCGCCGGCAACCCGGGCCGCCTGGCCGACCTGGCTTGGGGGCAGGCGCGCACCGGCCCCGTAGGCCCCGTGGTCATCGAGGGAGTGCGCCTCGCGGCCGAAGCGACGGCTCTGCGGACCCGGGGTTGCATCGGCGTGGCCGTGGTGGCGCCGGAGCACGTCCGAGTGGCCCGGCTGCGGGTGAGGGACGGGACGGCGGAGGTTTCGCTGCACGTGACCGAGCGCGAGGCCCTGGACCTTCCGGCCGACTTGCGGCTACTGAACGACGGAGACCGGGCGGGCCTGGATAGGGCAGTACGGCTGATGGTTGCCAGGGCCGCGCTGCTGCAGGCTGAGCGCACCTGCTACGCGCGCCAGGCGGGTCTG
>DAHWHT010000072.1 GCA_027335515.1 Clostridia bacterium | reverse complement strand
GCCAGCCGCGCTTGCCCCGGCGTCGCCACCCGGTCTTATCGATGCTATCGCCGACTGTGCCCGGTCGCTCCGCCAGTGCCGCACAGTTGGTGAGGTGGGGTACCGCCGCTGCGGCAGGCCCGACACCGCCGTGGAACGGAGACATCGGAAGGATCCGCAGTCCGGAGCAGTCCCCGTGCGGTACACTACTGCTCGGGAGGTGCGGGCGGCAGCGATGACCAGAGAGCGGCTGGACCGCACTCGACAGCCTGCCGGAAGCCTCGCTGCCGGACCTGCCGCCGTGGGCCCATCCAGGCTCACTTGCGTGTCTTCGACCCCCATACGACAGGTTCCTGAAGTGGCACCGGAGTTGCTACAGTCACTATCCGTACTCTTTATGCAATTGCAAATTCCGCAGGCCGACATCGGGGCGACGCTTTCGCTGACACAAGCTATGGTTCAACCGGTCAACCCGAACACAGTAGACATTGTGTTAGATATTGATTTGTTCAATGAATCGAATGTGGACATTGGCCGTGTCTTGGAGATCGTTTCCGAGATTCGGGGCAAAAAGAATCACGTCTTCGAATCGTGCATCACTGATCGGCTGAGGGAGTTGATTAGCTGATGCCACTTCCTGTTGCTGGTTACTATGCGCCGCCGTTGCGCATGCCTGGCAAGGATTCAGAAGATATCAATGGTGCCGGGTCGCGGCAAATTCAAGAAGCGGTTTTGAGCGCGATCTCTAAGCTGGAAGCCACCGAGTATTTTCGGAAGGAAAGCGTCTTGGTGGTTTTGGTGAAAAGGCATGATTTCTCCGAAGAGGAGACGGAGTACCGCCCGACACCGCCAAATCGCGAAGTGACTCTGCCACTCCGATTCTACAACGCAGGACGAGGCACTCCAGCGTCCTATGTGGTCGATTTCGATGAGTAGCGCTCCGGAGCCCGCCCCGCCCTGGGTTCGGATTATCGAAACATCGTTGATGCAGGGCGACGTACTAGAGAAATGTCTAGTTCCAATGCTGGGCGCTGATTTCGGCGCTTCGGAATCGGTGCGTCGCATCGCGGCATTTGAGTATGATGTTGTTCTTCTTAGCCAAAGCTGCGACCTGAAAAAGGGATGCCTACGGGTTGTCGCCACTTGCCCGGTTTTCCCGATTCAGCGGTATGAGGCATTCTATCCGGAATTCCTCAAGAGAAAGCGGTGGAATGAGGTCAGGAAAGGACGGATAGAAGGCCTTCACCTTCTGCCCCGAAGATGCAAGAGCGCGATGGAGATTGTGCTACCCGTACCTTGAACATCTGTCGCAGGCATTCGGTAGATTCTTCATGCGCGTCGGCCTCCCTCGTAATATTCCGGACTGCTCGTGAACGCTGGGGCAGCGACCGCTCTGGCGGTTGAACTCCCCCCAGGTGGACTCGACGGGAAGCGGGTCGGCGGACAGCCGCAGGGGCGTTGGGCCTGAAGTGCGACCCGTGGCGCAAGATCGATGGGCAGTTCTATGGCCAGCCCCTGGCGAGCGCCGCTCACCGTACCTCCGTCCACCGGGGCACCCCCGGCGCATCGCTTCGCGCCCTCACGAACGACTCCGCCGAGCCATGCCGTGGGTTGGCCCGTCACCGCGCCAAACCCAGCCTGCCCAGGCCGCCGGAGTTTCGCTGCCCGGTCGCCGGGGCCACACCGCAAGCCGTTGTCGGCTCTCGCTGCACCGAGATGAAACGCGATGGGCACGTCGCTAAGAAACTCCCGCCAGGCGGCTCACGGCTGGGCGCACCTCAGGGGTGTCGGGCGCCTTCGCTGTGCGGTGGCAGCACGGGGCGCCGGGAGACCAAGAGGCAGCGGGGGCTCATGGCGGTGAGCGGCGCGCCCTCGAAGTCGCCGTAGGCGGCGTGCAGCACCAGACCGGCGCGGGCGAGCAGCACCTCCATCTCCGCCACGCCATACACCCGATACTCCGCGTCCACACCCCAAGAGGGACCGGAGGCGGCGCGCACCTGCCAAAGCGTGCGCAGCAGTTGTCGCTGTGGGTCGAAGCGGCGTTCCTCCCGCACCGCCATCCCTCCCGCGACCGAGAGGTGGGCGCCGCGGGGGTGGGCCCGCAGCCATTCCAGGTGCGGCAGGTCCAGGAGGAAGCGCGCCCCGGGCCGCAGTTGCCGCGCCACCGCGGCGAGCACCTGGCCGTCGACCTGGGGATCGCCCGCGTAGCCCCAACTGGCGAACATGCAGATGGCGGCGTCAAACGGCCCGAGCGGCGGTAGCCGCCGGGCGTCTCCCTGGACGAAGCGGACGCTGCCGTCGCTTGGGCGGGCCCGGCGCCGTGCCTCGGCCAGGAGTTCGGGTTCGCGGTCGACGCCGGTGACGCGCAGGCCGCCCAGCCGCGCCAGGGCAAGGCTGTGGCGGCCCGGTCCGCAGCAGACATCCAGCAGGCGGTGCCCCGGTTGCAGGGCGAGGGCGGCCAGCGCAAAGCGGGCCTGCTGATCGGTCTGGGCGACCTCGGCGGCGAAGATGGCGTCGTAGCGGTCGCCGATCCGCGCGAACAACTCGTCGTCCCATGCCAAGGGCGCCGCTCCCTCTGCGGATGCCGTGTGGGTTCTGACCCCACAGGCAGTATAGCGCCGGGGTGGAATCGGGGCCGCCGGCGCGGGCGCTCAGCGAAGGTTCAGCCAGCGGTCAGTGTTTTGGAAGGTTGCGGCAGTATGGTGAGGACGAACCGTGTGGGGGGTGGACGGGATGGATGCGGCGATGGCGGGGGACGAGGGATGGCGGTCGGGGTGCCGGTCGTTGTGGCGGACCGCGGCGGCCTGCTGTGGGGATGGCGACCAGGCGGCGACCGCAGTGGTCTGGGCGCTGCACACCGCATTGGAGGGACGCCGCCAGGGCGGTGGCCCGGCGGACGTCTGGTCCACCCTGGCAGCCAGGCTGCGCGATGCGTCCCTGTGCGGCTCGGTGTCGCCCCATCGCAGCGACCTGAGGGGTGCCTTGGCCGCGTTGCCTTCCGATCAGCGGCTGGCCGTCGCGCTGGTGGATCTCGGTGGGCTGCAAATGGACCGCGCCGCCCAGGTGGCGGGCACGGATCGCGCCACCCTCACGCGCCGGCGCCGGGCGGGGCTCGCCGCCCTGGCCCGCCGGCGGCACGCCGCAGCCCTGGGGGCCTGATCCCCGGGGCCGGATATAGGTTAGAACCACTTGGGCCGGCTGCCTGCGGGCCACCCGTCGACGCGGCCGATGTAGGCGTCGGGCCCGTATCCCCGGTGCTCCCAGTAGCCGAGCGTCCGGCTCTCGCCCAGCGTCAGATGGGAAAGCCACTTCACCGACTTGTACCCATACATCGGCGGTACGACCAGCCGCAGCGGGGCTCCCTGCTGGCGCGCCAAGTCGTGTCCGTCGGCGCGGTGGGCCAGCAGGACGCCGGAGGCGGCGGCCTGGGTCAGGCTCAGGCTGTCGCTGTATACCCCGTCAAAGGACCGAAAGCGGATCCAGCGGGCGTCCGCCTGCGGCCGGGCCTCCCGCAGCAACTCGGCGATCCGCACCCCCTGCCAGACGACGTTTTGGACCTCCCAGCCGGTGACGCAGCGGAAGGTGCGCGTCTCGGTTGTCTGGGGCAGCCGGCGCAGGTCGGCCAGGCTCAGCGTCAGCGGTTGGTTGACCAGGCCGTCCACGACGAGGCGCCAAGTCGCCGGATCATACCCCGGATAGGTTCCCGTGACGGTATACAACTGGAATCCCGGTAGCGGGGCGGGGCCCCCGGTTGGGCCGCCGGCGGTGGGTGTGGCCTTGGCAATCGCGGTCGAGGCGCCCTGCAGCAACCCCAGGGCGACGGTGCCGGCGGCCGCCGTGGTCATGGCGCGGCCCGCCTCGCCCAGCAGGTCGCGTCGCCGCAGGCCGGAACGCAGCGGCGCGGGTGTGGGTACGGCCGCCCGCCAGGCACGGCGGATGCGTGTCGCCGCGTGGTAGACGACCCAGCCCGCCAGACCGAGCGCCAGCAAGCCGTGCGCACCGAAGGCACCGCTGCGGATCAGCGCCGGCACACCGGCGGTCGGCCAGAGGGCGGCACCGGTCAGGGCCAGGCCGCCGACGAGTTGGAAGGTGGCGCGCCAGTCCGCGACGGTCACCCACCGCCGGGCGATCGGTACGGCAAGGGGTAGGCACAAGAGGAGCGCGAACAGCACGCCGCCCCAGATGTGGACGGTTTCGATCAGCGGGAGCCAGGCGACCCAGCGGCTGTGCAGCGCCGGGAGGTAGAGCACGGCACCCGTCACCAGTTCCACCGGCAAGAGCGCCATCGCGATGCGGTGGGCCTGCCGCCAAAGCGGAGCCCAGCCGCGCCCATGGCGCCTCAGCCGCCGCCAGAGCCCCCGCGCGCGATCCAACGCTGCCGCGCGCGCCAATGAGCGCCCACCCCCGCCGGCGGATCCCTGGGGTCCCATGCCCAGCATACGCCCTGGCGCGACAGCGCGGCTCGGGTTCAGCGCTGGCGTTGCTTCCGACCCAAGACCACGGTGGCCGCCGCGAAGACCGCCGCCCCCACGGCGACCGCGCGGAAGATGCCGTGGAGCACGAAGAGGGCGCCGGCCGCCGTCGCCGTGACCATCAGCAATCGGACCCCCGTCTGCCAGGGTCCGCGCGGTGCGGGTTCACCCGCCGTCGGAACCACCCCCCATCGGCCATCGCCGCCTGCTGCAAGCATTCCGGCTGAGCCCGGCGCCATGCGTGTCCCGAGGGAATCCCCGGTCTGCGGGGGGCACATGAAACCGATCCGCCCGGGGCAGCTTGGTGCACGGGATCCTGGCCTATCCCATCTTTAAGGGGGTGGCGACGAGATGGCGGCCGGCGGGCGAGTCGCTCCAGCCCTGGCGCTCAAGTTTCTCTTTGTGACGGGGTTGACGCTGGCGATCCTGCCGTTTGTGGGCCGAGCCGGCTGGGACCAGGCGCTGGTTCTGGGCCTGGTCGTGGCCGGGGTGTCGTACCTCATCGGCGATCGCATCGTGCTGCGGTATGCGGGCAGCGCCTGGGCGGTGGTGGCGGACTTCGGGCTGGACGCGGCGACCTACCTCGGCCTGGCTGCGGCGATGCCGGGCGTCGTGCTGGGCATCGGCGGGGCGATCACCCTGGCGGGTGCCGTGGCGCTCGGCGAAATCCTGTTTCATCTGTATCTGCTGCGCCCGGGGGTGGGGGTGCGGTAGGGCCCCGGCGCGCATGTCCGGGGCCCTACCGCGCGTGCCTGCGAACGGTTCGTTTCAGGTGAACTGGGCGGCCAGTCCCTCCAGGGACTCGGTGTCCATGACCTTGGCCAGTTCGCCCATCGGCTGCTCGGTATAGCCGGGCAGGTAGTCGCGGTACGAGGCGCGGTCTTCGGTGATCAGCAACCCGGTGACCAGGTCGTCGTGGTCGATCAGCGTCTGAAAGGCCGCAGCCCGGTTGTGCGGGTCGTGTGCCGCATCCTCATCCAGGTTGTACAGGTGTTTCTTGTACCACTCATACACCGGCACCTTCTGTCCATCCTCAACGATTGTCTCGCGCCAGGTGACGCAGGGGCTGATGACGTTCAACACCGAAAAGCCCTTGTGCTGGATGGCGGCGACGATCAGTTCCGCGAGCTGTTTGGGGTTGCCGGAGAACCCCTGGGCAAGCCAGGAGCACCCGTTCGCCAGGGCGACGCGCAGCGGGCGGATGGGTGCCTCCGCCGAACCGTTGGGGGAGGTCGTGCTCAGGAAGCCGGTGGGGGAGGTCGGACTCGTCTGGCCCTTGGTCAGACCATAGACCTGGTTGTCCATGACGATGTATGTGACATCGACGTTGCGGCGCACCGCGTGCATGAAGTGGCCGGCGCCGATGCCGTAGCCGTCGCCGTCACCGCCGGAGGCGATGACGGTCAACTGGGGGTTGGCCAACTTGACGCCCTGGGCGACGGGCAGGGAGCGGCCGTGCAGGGTGTGCAGGCCGTAGGAGTGAAAGTAGCTGTTGATCTTGCCGGAACAGCCGATGCCGGACACGAGCGCGATCTCGTGGGGTTGCAGGCCCAGGCGCGCCGCGGCGTTTTGCAGGGCGCGCAGCACGGCGAAGTCGCCGCAGCCGGGGCACCAAGTCGGGAATTCGCTCACAAAGGACTTAGGCGATACGGGCGTTGCGGACATCCGCGATGACCTCCTCGGCCCGCTGCTGTACTTCGGAGGCACGGAACGGGTCCCCGTCATACTTGCGCAGACCCGTGAGCAGGTCGCCGCCGCACTGCGCACGGATGAGGTGCGCCAGCTGGCCGGTGGCGTTGTGCTCGCATACGAGCATCCGCTTGCACTGGCGCTGGACCTCCAGGAACTCCTCCACGGGGAACGGAGCCATGCGGCGCATCTGGCACACCGCCACCCGATGGCCCTTGGCCAACAGCCGGTCCTGCGCCTCCCACATGGGCCCGGTGACGGACCCGAAGCCGACCAGCACGAGGTCCGCGGGCAGGGTGCCGCGTACCGCCAAGCCGGGGAAGTCGACGTGCTCGACCTTGCGCAGGCGCTTGTCGTGGATGGCCTTGCGCGTAGCCTGGTCCTCGGTGATGCGGCCGAGCGGGTCGTGCTCGTCGGCCGTGTTCAGGTGGACGCCCCCGGGCGTGCCCGGCAGGGCGCGCGGGGAAACGCCGTCGGGGGTGTCGGCAAAGCGTTGGTAAGGATCGGTGAGGGCCTCGACGTCCCCCGCCGAGAGGACCTTGCCGCGGTCAAGGCGCAGGCGGCTCCAGTCCAGCTTTTCGACGGTGCCCTTGCCCATGCCGAGGGTCAGGTCCAGGGCGACGATCACCGGGCACTGATGGCGATCGGCCAGGTTGAACGCTTCGGCCGTGTCGTAAAAGCATTCGTCATACGTGCCAGGGGCGATGACGATGCGCGGGATTTCCCCGTGCGATCCGTAGACCATGTCGTTGAGGTCGCCCTGTTCGGGCTTGGTCGGCAGGCCGGTGGCGGGCCCGCCGCGCTGGACATCGACGATGACGACCGGCGTCTCCGTCAGGCCGGAGAGCCCCAGGGCTTCCTGCATCAGGCTGAACCCCGGGCCGGAGGTGGACGTCATGCCGCGCGCACCCGCGTAGTTGGCGCCGATCGCCATCAGCACGGCCGACATCTCGTCCTCCGCCTGGACGACGACGCCGCCGAATTTGGGTGCTTCCTTGGCCATCCACTCCATGACCATGGAGGCCGGCGTGATCGGGTAGGCGGCCAGGAAGCGGCAGCCGGCGGCGAGGGCGCCGAAGGCCGCCGCGTTGTCTCCCTCCATGGTCAGCCGGCGCCGGGGCTCGGCCACCGGAGCCACCTGGAGGTGCTCGAAGCTGCCATAATGCTCGGCCACATAGGCATAGCCGCGCTCGATGGCCTCGTAGTTCGCCTGCACCACCTTTTCACCCTTGCGGGCGAAGGTGGTGTTGACCATGTCCCGCAGGGCCTGGCGGTCCAGGCCGGTGACGGCGCAGCTCGCGCCCATCGCAACCATGTTCCAGTAGAGGTCGCTGCCGATCTCGCCGGCGATGCCGTGGAACGGGACCTTCAGCAGCGGAACCTGGGTGCCGGCGGGAAGCTCCGCCTTCATGCCCGAGTCGGCGATGATGACGCCGTCGGCCGCCATTTCACCGAGGTTCATGTCGATGGCTTCCTGGGCACCCTTGCTGTCAATCAGCAATACGTCGGTATGGTCCCCGACGGCATGCACCGGATGGTGGGAGATGCGCACCTGGTAGTTCGTATGCCCGCCCATGATGCGGGACATGAAATGTCGATAGCCAAAGGTGTAGTATCCGAGGCGGTTACAGGCGTCCAGAAAGATGGATCCAGGCTTTTCGATGCCCGAGCCCTGCTCGCCGCCCACCTTCCACACCAGTTCGGTCCGCATGGGGGTCACCCCTTTCCGCACGATTATAATGGCTGGGAACCGTAGCGCCAACCGTATCGCGCCCCGGCGCGGCCGCCGCGTCCAGGGGGCGCCGGGCGTCTTGGTCGCGGTGATTCACCGTACACCGTACATGCTACGCCATCGGGGCCAAAAGGCAATGCCAGACTGCCGCCGGCTTTGCCAACCCGGCCGGGCGCATGCGTCGGCCGGCCCACTACTCTCCGCGCGCATAGCGCCGCGGGCTTGCGGGCAGGCTGGCGCCCAAGGCGGTCGCCTGCCGCCGGCTGGGGAGTGATCACAGATGCTGGGGGTCATCATCCGGTTCATCGTGGCCGCGCTGATCATCCTGTTCATGGGGTTTCTCATTCCCGGCTTCCACATCGTCGGGTTTTGGGACGCCCTGCTGGCCGCAGCCGTCATCGCGGCCCTGGGATGGGTGGCCGAGGCCCTGTTCGGTCGGCGCATGTCTCCCTACGGGCGCGGTATCGTCGGCTTCGTCGCCGGGGCCGTCGTAATCTACGGCGCCCAGTTTGTCGTGCCGACGATGAGCGTCAGTGTGGTGGGGGCGCTGCTGGCCTCCCTGGTGATCGGCGTGATCGATGCGTTCGTGCCGAGCGAATTGCGCTGACGGGGTTTTGAGGCCCTGCGGTCCGCGTACGCTGGGTGCGTCGACCGGGGGGGGATCGGGCATGCGCGGGACGCGGGCCACGGGGTGGGCGGCGGCGGTTTACGTGCTGGCGACGGCGGCTGGTGTGGCCCTCATCCTGGGAAGGCCCACCCCACCGGGCGCGGTTGCGGTCACGGCGCCGTTTGGTGCGCGGCCCGGGCCTTGGCGCGCGCTGCCTCCGCCGGCCCGGCGCCCGGCGGAGCCTTGGGCGGCGGTGCCGCTGCGACGGCCGACCGGTCCCTGGGTGCGACGGCTGGCGGACGGCGCCAGCCGGGTCTTGGGAGGGTTTGCCGCCAGGCCCCACGCGGCGGTCGCAGCGGCCTTTCCCGGTCTGGGGCCGTCCGCCGGTTCCCCGGCCGCGAGGTCGCCGAGCCGCGGCAGCACACACACCTGAGGGCCGTTGCGCGCGTCGGTCCGCCGTCAGCCCGCCCTCAGGCGGGCGTCAGGCCGTCGGCCGCACCGCGCGTTACGCTGTGTCCGGCGGCGACGAACGGGGGCGGGTCGAATGGACGCGACGGCGTACGCGGCGATGTGGCGGGTGGCGCAGGTGTGCTGCGGCGCGGATTCGACGCTCGCGGCCGGCATTGTGGCGGACGCGGTGGCGGCCACGCGGCGGCGCGACCTTGGCACACCGGCGGGTGAATGGCAGGCCTTGTGTCGCCTGATCGTCCAGCGGGTGCCGGCCGCGGGCGGGTCCGCGGGCGTCGACGGCCTGCGGCGGGCGGTCTGCGATCTCCCGCGCGACCAGCGCCTGGCCATTGCCCTCCTGGATGTGGCGGCCTTGGATCCGCGCTTGGCGGCGGCCGCGGTCGGACGGTCGCGCGGCGCCCTGCTCCGCCTGCGCCGTCGCGCCCTGGCGGCCCTTGGCGGCCACGACCCGCGTCGGCGCGCCTGGCGCCTGGCCCTGATCTGAGGCCGACCGGCCGCCGGTCCCCGCCGCGGCGGTGGTGGTACAGCGGTTGTGGTACAGTGGTCGGCAACGTCCCCAGGCCATCCGGCCGGGGGTTGCGGGCGCGGACGCCACGGGCGGCGTCGGCGTGGGAAGGTTGGCTGATCGCGGCTTGAGGACGAGCGGACTTGGCTGACGACGTCCAGGGCTGCATCCGCAACTTCTGCATTATTGCCCATGTGGACCATGGGAAATCGACATTGGCCGATCGTTTGATCGAGCGCACGGGCGCCCTGTCGGCCCGCGAGATGCACGCCCAGGTGCTGGATTCTATGGACCTCGAACGCGAGCGTGGCATCACGATCAAGGCGCAGGCCGTGCGGCTCCGCCACCGCCCGCCGGGCGGCGACGGGTACATGCTGAACCTGATCGACACCCCCGGGCATGTCGACTTTCACTATGAGGTGTCCCGCTCTCTGGCGGCCTGTGAAGGGGCGTTGCTGGTGGTCGACGCCACCCAGGGCGTCGAGGCGCAGACCCTGTCCAACCTGTACCTCGCCCTGGAGCACGACCTGGCGGTCGTGCCGGTCATCAACAAGATCGACCTGCCTTCGGCCGACGTGGAGAAGGTTCGCCAGCAGCTGGGAGACCTCGGCTTTGACCCGGACGCCGTGCTTGCCGTTTCCGCCAAGACCGGAGCCGGCATCGATGCCCTGCTGGACGCCATTGTGCGGCAGGTGCCGGCGCCCAGCGGTCGGCCGGATGCCCCGCTGCGGGCGCTGGTCTTTGATAGCGCCTTTGACGCCTACAAGGGCGTGATCGGCTATGTCCGCATCGTCGAAGGCCACCTGCGTGTGGGCGACGCCATTCGGCTGATGGCCGGCGGCAAGGAGTTTGCGGTCACCGAACTCGGGGTGTTCGCCCCCGGCCGGGTTGCCGTGGAGGACCTGGGTGTGGGTGCCGTGGGCTACCTGGCGGCGGCCATGAAGCATGTGGCCGACTGCCGGGTGGGCGATACGGTCACGCACGCGCAGCGGCCGGCGGCCGAGCCCCTCGCCGGGTACCGTCCCGCCAAGCCCATGGTGTTCGCCGGTCTCTATCCCATCGACTCCGGGGACTTCGGGCGGCTGCGCGAGGCATTGGAAAAGCTCCAACTCAACGACGCGTCCCTGTCCTACGAGCCGGAGACATCGGCGGCGCTTGGGTTCGGCTTTCGCGTCGGCTTCCTCGGGTTGCTGCACATGGACGTCGTCCAGGAGCGGCTTGAGCGCGAGTATGGCCTGGATCTGCTCACCACCGCTCCGTCGGTCTGCTACAGGGTTTGCTGCGCGGACGGCACGGAGATCGAGGTGGACAACCCGGCGAAGATGCCCGACCGCTCGACCATCGCGCAGATCGCCGAGCCGATGGTGCGCGCATCCATCTTCACGCCCTCCGAGCACATGGGGGCGATGTTTGAGTTGTGCCGTGAGCGGCGCGGCGAACAGACCCGCCTGGAGTATCTGGACCCGTCGCGGGTGCGCCTCGAATACCGCCTGCCGCTCGCCGAGATCATGTTCGACTTCTTCGATCAGTTGAAGTCGCGCAGCCGGGGGTACGCCACGCTGGACTATGAGCCGGTGGGCCACGAGCCGGCCGACATGGTCAAGCTGGATGTGCTGGTGGCGGGCGAGGTGGTGGATGCGCTGTCGTGCATCGTGCACCGCACCACGGCGGCCGTCCGCGGGCGTCGCCTGGTGGAGCGGTTGCGCGCCCTGATCCCGCGCCAGCAGTTCGAAGTGGCGCTGCAGGCGGCCATCGGCGGCAAGATCGTGGCCCGAGAGAACATTCCGCCCGTGCGCAAGGACGTGCTGGCCAAGTGCTACGGCGGCGATATCACCCGCAAGCGGAAGTTGCTTGAGAAGCAAAAGGAGGGCAAGCGGCGCCTGAAGGCCGTCGGGGCGGTCGATATTCCCCAGGAAGCCTTCATGGCGGTTCTGAAGACGGGCGACGGCCACTCCTGACCGGACCGCGCGCGGCCGCCGTGTGCTCGCCGCCGCCGCACCCCGGGGCGGTGGACGGAACGCGGCGCCGCAAACCGGATCCCGGGCAGCGCGCGGTGTTACAATACAGGGCACAATGGCTCGACGGGTATGGCGTACGCGCGCGACCGGCAGCGATCGTCCGCGGGAGATCGGGGCCGGTTTCGGCCCACGGTCAGCTTGACTCGGGGAGAGGGGGGGCCCGTTCTGGACGGCCGGTTGGTCGCCGAGACGGGACCGGAGGCTGGTCGCGTATATCGGTTGGACAAGGCGGTCGTCAGTCTTGGACGCGACCCGGGTAACGACGTGGTCATCCCGGACCGCTACGTATCGCGGCGCCACGCGGAGATTCGCTGGGACGGCCGCGACTATGTGCTGCACGAGTTGGGCAGCCGCAATGGCACCCAGGTCAACGAAAACCGTTTGACCGCCCCGCACCGGCTCGTTCCGGGCGATGTCATCCTCTTTTCCGACCTGCGCCTGGCGTTCCACCTGGCCGATGACACCCTGGTCCTGCCGCTGCAGCCGGCGGCGGTCCAGGCCCTGACCGTGGACGCCGAACGGATGGAGGCCCGATTGGCCGGCCAACGCCTGGAGCTGACCGCCAAGGAGTTTTCCGCCCTGACCGCCCTGCAGGTCCGCGTCGGCGCCATCGTCGGCAAGGACCAACTCGCGCGCCTGGTCTGGCCGGAGTATGGCGGCGCGGTCAGCGATGAGAGCATCGAGCAGCTGGTCTCGCGCCTGCGGCGCAAGCTGCGCGCCGCGGGCGGCGAGCGGGTGCATCTGGTGGCGGTGCGCGGCGCCGGCTACCGCCTTGTGGTGGACTGAACAAGACCATCGGGTCCCGGCCCGTCCGGCGGGCCCTTGAACCGCCGGACGGGCGGGCGTCAGGTTGTGGTCAGCCCCGCGTCAGGCGGCGGCCGCCGCCGGCGTGGTATTCCTGAGATGGTCGACGGCACCAACTCGGTTCCGGCCGGGAGGGACGACGGTGGCATCACCCTCGCGGGAGTGGCAAGCCGTGTGCGCGGCCCTGTGGCGTGTGGCGCTTGCCTGCTGCGGCGACGCATCGCTGGCCGCCGCCGCGGTCGAGGGCGCGGTGACTTCGGCCGCCCGGCGCTGCGGGCGGCGGGCCGACGGTGACGTCTGGCGCGAGCTTTGCCTTGCCCTGGGCCGGGTACCGACCACCGGCTGCCCTGCGGGCTGCGGCCTTGCGGCGGCGCTCCGCGGTTTGCCGCTTGCCCAGCGCCTGGCCGTGGCCATGGTGGATGTGGGCGGCCTCGATGTGGGTCGGGCCGCGGCCGCCAGCGGCGTGAGTTGGTGGGAACTGCGGCGTCAGCGCCTTGCGGGGCTCGAGACGCTGGTGGCGGTCGGATGTGAAGTGCCGCCCGACGCCGTGCCGGGGGCCGACCGTCTGTCCGTGCTGGCGGGCATGGGCTGAGCGGCCCGTCCGTATCTTCCCGGCCGGCGTGGTACCATGAGGCCATGGGGGCTGGCAACGCGGCGCAAACGACGGATCGTCCCGCGTCCGCAGGAGGGGCAGCCTCCTGGGGACTGTATGTGCATGTACCCTTCTGCCCCTACAAGTGCGACTACTGTGATTTTGTGGCGGTCGGCGGCGGGGCGCGGGTGGCCGCCTGGCACGGTCCCTACCTTGAGGCGCTCCGGCGCGAGGCCGCCTTCTGGCAGGCTCGGCTGGCCCCGGTGCCTCCCTCCTCCGTGTTCTATGGTGGCGGGACGCCGACGGTGCTTGGCGCGCCGGCCCTGGCGGCCTTGCACCGCGACCTGGTCCGCGGGTTTGGCCTCGCGCCCGGCGCCGAGGTCAGCGTCGAGTGCAACCCCGCGACGGTGGACGCCGACGGCATGGGTCAGCTGGCGGCCGCCGGGGTCGGGCGCGTCTCCATCGGCCTGCAGGCATCCCAGGACCAACTGTTGGCCGCTTTGGGCCGTCGCCACGGCTGGTCGGACTTCACCGCCGCGTTCGCCGCTGCGCGGGCGGCCGGCGTGGAGGTCAACGTCGACCTGATGTATGGCTTGCCGGGTCAGGACCTGAGGGCCTGGCGCGCGACGCTGGAGCGGCTGGCGGCGTTGCGGCCGGACCACGTGTCGGCCTACGGGTTGCAGGTGGAGGAAGGCACGCCGCTGGCGCGCCGCGTGGCGTCCGGCGCCGTGCGCCTGCCGGACGAGGCGGTCGTGGCCCAGCAGTTCGCGCTGGCGCGCCGCACCCTGGGGACGGCCGGCTATGAGCATTACGAGATCAGCAACTTCGCGTTGGCGGGGCGCCGCTGCCGCCACAACCTCCTGTATTGGCACAACGGCGATTACCTGGGCCTCGGGATCGGTGCCCACAGCCATTGGCGGGGCGAACGATGGGCGAACACCACCCGCCTAGCCGTCTATCGCGACACCACCGCCTGTGCGGACGGCGGCTGGGTGGCCGGACGCGAGCCCCCGGACCCGGCGCGGGCGCGCAGTGAGGGCGCCTTTCTGGGCCTGCGGCTTCTGGAGGGCATCGACCTGGACGCCTACGCCCTGCGTTACGGCATGGCCCTGGAGGCGGCCTTCCCCGGCGTGGCGGCGGATCTCGAACGCCGCGGGCTGTGCGAGCGGGTTCCGGGTCGACTGCGCCTGCGGCCGGATGCGGTCGCGGTCGCCAACGCCGCGTTTGCGGCCTTTGTCTGAGTTCGGGCCAGGGGGGGGCGGGGTGGTGCCGGGACCCGATCACGCACACGCCAAGTCCGCCGATCCCGCCGTGCGGCGCCGTCGTTTCGCACTGGAGGCGGAACTGCGGCGCCTCCTGCCCCTTTTGGTGGACGAGGGCGTGCTGCGGGTCGTGCTGTATGGGTCGTTGTGCCACGGCGCGGTGCACGCCGCTTCCGACCTCGATCTGTTGGTGGTCGTGCCGCCCGGCGCACCGCCGCTGCCCGTTCGCCTCGCGCGGCTGTATGGGCGGTTGTCGCCGCAACTGCCGTGCGACATCCTCGCGTACACACCCGCAGAACTCCAGGCCCTGGCCGCACTGCCGGGGCCGGTGGCGGAGGCGCTGGCGCAGGGGCGCACCGTTTATGGGCGCCCCGTGTCCGCAGGTCCGTAAAGGGTTGTCCCGGCGGCCGCAGGCGCCTGCCCGGGGCCTGCCGCGGTCGCGGCGCCGGCCTCCGGCGGATACAGCTGCGGTGCGGGGGACCAGAAGCTCGCCGGCTCCGCAGCCGGGGTCATCGGCTGTGCCTCGGTCCGTGCCGGCGCGCCTGCGGGTGTCCGTGCCGGACGCAGGGCCTGGATCAGGGCGACGGCAAGCCAGGCGGCGGCCGCCGACCGGGCCAGCGGCCCCGCCAGCAGCGCGCCGGCGGCGAAGCCGTGCGCGGGGAGATCCAAGCGCTGCGCCCAGCCATAGGCATAGAGCAGCGGCATGCCGGCCACCGCCAGCGCCGCCAGGGCCCCGGTGAGCCCCAGACCCGCCCCGGGCCGGCCGCCGTAGGCCAGCGTCAGGAACAGCCCGAACAGCAGCGGGGCTGCGAGGGGCAACAGGGGTGGTGCCCATGTCGGCAGCGCCGCGTTCAGTCCGGGCATGCCGGCCTTGGTCCAGGCGGCTTCCCATTGAATGGCTCCGGAAAGGACCACGCCCGTCAGGGTCCAGGCGAGGATGCGCAACAGGCGCATGGCACGTCCCTCCTCCGGGCGCGGTGGACCACGCCCGCTCGCTACGTCTTTCGTCCCGCGACCGTGCGGCGCCGGGGGCCGCATGGCTATTGTGCCCATGGCGCGGCGTGCAAGCCGTCCCTTCGTGTCGAGGCCGAGCGCGCCGCGGCTGTGTGATTGACAGCCCGCGGCCGCCAATGCTATCTTCCACACGGTGTTAGCACTCGACGGCTGAGAGTGCTAACACCCGGTGTGCCGAAGGGGGGCGAGGCGGTGGACCAGCGCAAGTGGCAGGTGCTCCAGGCCATCGTCGACGACTACATCCAGACGGCAGAACCGGTCGGCTCGCGGACCGTGGCGCGCAAGTACGGCCTGCGGGTGAGTGCGGCGACGATCCGCAACGAGATGGCGGACCTTGAGGACATGGGCTACCTGGAGCAGCCGCACACTTCGGCCGGCCGGGTGCCGTCGGACAAGGGCTACCGCTTCTACGTCGACACGCTGGTGGCGGGCGCGGAGCCGGCGGCCATGGATGCCGAGGCGGTGCGCCAGGTGCTCGCCTTCAAGGCGGCGCGTATGGATCACCTGGTGCGGCAGGCGGCGCATCTGCTCTCAGAGGCGACGGATTGCCTAGCGGTCGCCACCCAACCCGAAGGGCGCGGCGGGCGGCTTGCCGCTCTGCAGGTGGTGCCACTGCACGGGCGCGAAGCCGTCGTGGTCCTCGTCGCGGATGACGGTCGGGCCCGCACCAAGGTGATCCATTTTGGGCACACGCCCTCGGCCCGGGACCTGGAACACATCGGGCGGGCCCTTTCGCAGCGGCTGCGGGGGGAGTCGCTCCACGGCCTCGCCAGCGGTCGCCTGGGTGCGTTGGTGGCCGAACTCGGTCAGTTCCGCGACGTGATCGACCGGGTCAAGGAACTTCTTGCCGAGCGGGACGCCGGTGCGGATCGCGTCGTGGTCGACGGGGCGACCAACCTGCTCAAGCAGCCGGAGTTCCGCGAGGTGGCCAGCGCTCAGCGGGTGCTGCAGGCACTGGAGCGCGACCGACTGCTCGCCGAGATGCTCGGTTTGCCCCTGCCCCGGATCAGCGGCATCGAGGTGGCGATCGGGCGGGAGATCCCGTTGGAGGAGATGGCGGACTGCAGCCTGGTGACCGCGGTGTATGCGGCGCCCGGTGGGGTGATGGGGCGGATCGGTGTGCTCGGGCCGCGGCGCATGGACTATACGCGCGTCATGCGGTTGGTGGAGGGGGTCGCCGGGGCGGTCACGAAGGCCCTGGGCGAGGACGGCGGCTCGCCGCGCCGCGGCCCGGGCCTTGGCGTGCCGCCGCCGCGGTCGCCGCGGGATGGGGAAGGCTGAGGATGGCCGCCGTGGGCGGTGTGCCGTCAAGGGGGGCCAGGGTTCGGATGGCGGATGAAGAGCGACAGCCGGAGTCCCAAGAGCCAGAGGTGGCGGAGCCAGAGGCGGAGGCGGCGGAAAGCGGGGCCGAAGCCGTACCGCCCCAGGCGCCCCAGGGCGCCGATGCGGAGCGGGCCGAGGAATACCGGCTGAGCCTTTTGCGCCTGAAAGCGGATTTTGACAACTACCGCCGGCGCGTGGCGCAGGATCAGGCGCGGTGGGGCGAGTCGGCCGTGGCCGCGTTCGTGGTGCAACTGTTGAGCGTGGTCGACAATCTGGAGCGGGCCCTGACCGCCGCCACGGACGGGCCGGGCGTGCGCCAGGGGGTCGAACTGACCCTGCGCCAGCTGCACGAGGTGCTGCAGGGCGTGGGCGTCACCGCCGAGGAATCGGTCGGCAAGCCGTTTGACCCGACGCGGCACGAGGCGGTGGCGCACGGGCCGGCCGCCGGTGTCGCCGAAGGCAGTGTGGCCGAGGAGTATCGCAAGGGCTACCGGTTGCGGGATCAGGTGCTGCGCGCCGCCCTGGTCAAGGTGGCGACCGCGGCCGCCGGCAACGATGACGCGGACGCCGAGGCGCGGCAGGAGGGGGAGCACTGATGGGCAAGATCATCGGCATCGACCTCGGTACCACCAACTCGGTGGTTGCCGTCATGGAGGGTGGTGAACCGGTTGTCGTCGCCAACGCCGAGGGCAGCCGCCTGACGCCGTCCGTGGTGGGCTTCACGAAGGACGGCGAGCGTCTGGTCGGGCAGGTGGCCAAGCGGCAGGCCATCACCAACCCGGAAAACACCATCTTTTCCATCAAGCGGTTCATGGGTCGACGCTTCGACGAGGTTGGTCCCGAGGCGTCCCGCGTGCCGTACCGGGTGGTCGCCGGCCCGGACGGCATGGCGCGCGTGCAGGGGCGCGAAAAGAAGGAATACACGCCGCAGGAGATCTCGGCGATGATCCTGGGCAAGCTCAAGTCGGACGCCGAGGCCTACCTCGGCGAAGCGGTGGGCCAGGCGGTCATCACGGTGCCGGCCTACTTCAACGACGCGCAACGCCAGGCCACCAAGGACGCCGGCCGCATCGCCGGGCTCGAGGTGCTGCGCATCATCAACGAGCCGACGGCTTCGGCACTGGCCTACGGCGTGGACAAGGCGGGCGACCATACGGTTTTGGTCTTCGACCTGGGCGGCGGCACCTTCGACGTCTCGCTGCTGGAACTCAGCGACGGGGTGTTCGAGGTGAAGGCCACGTCCGGCAACAACCATCTGGGTGGCGACGACTTCGACCAGCGCATCGTCGACCACATGGCCGAAGGCTTCCGCCGCGAGCAGGGTATTGACCTGCGCAAGGACCGCATGGCCCTGCAGCGGTTGAAGGAAGCGGCCGAGAAGGCCAAGATCGAGTTGTCCAGTGTGCTGCAGACCAACATCAATCTGCCGTTCATCACGGCGGACGCCAACGGCCCCAAGCACCTGGAGCTGACCCTGACCCGCGCCAAGTTCAATGAGCTGACGGCCGACCTCGTGGATGCCACGATGGGTCCCTCCCGCCAGGCCATGGAGGACGCCGGCATCGATGCGGCCCGCATCGACAAGGTGCTGCTGGTCGGGGGCAGCACGCGGATTCCCGCCGTGCAGGACGCGTGCAAGCGCCTCTTTGGCAAGGATCCGTTCAAGGGCATCAACCCCGACGAGGTGGTCGCGCTCGGTGCGGCCGTTCAGGCCGGTGTTCTGGGCGGGGAGGTCAAGGACGTCCTGCTCTTGGATGTGACCCCGCTGTCTTTGGGCATCGAGACCCTCGGGGGCGTGTTCACCCGCATCATCGAGCGCAACACCACGATCCCGACTTCCCGCTCCCAGACGTTTTCCACCGCCGCCGACGGTCAAAGCCAGGTCGAGGTGCACGCCCTGCAGGGCGAACGCCCACTGGCCAAGGACAACAAGTCGCTGGGGCGTTTCATTCTGGACGGCATCCCGCCCGCCCCGCGCGGCATGCCCAAGATCCAGGTGACCTTTGATATCGATGTCAACGGCATCCTCAACGTGTCGGCCAAGGACGAGGCGACGGGCAAGTCCCAGAAGATCACGATCCAGGGCCACGGCGGGCTGTCGGAGGCGGAGATTCAGCGCATGGTGGCCGACGCCGAGGCCAACGCCGCCGACGATCGCCAGCGCCAGGAACTGATCGAGGCGCGCAACGCGGCCGATCAGCTGGTGTATAATGCGGAGAAGACCCTCAAGGACTTGGGCGACAAGGTGGACGGCGCCAAGGCTGCGGGCGTGCGCACCCAGATCGAACAGGTGCAGGCCGCGATGGGCCGGGAGGACACGGCGGCCATTCGCCGTGAGACGGAGGCCCTGCAGCATTCCCTGATGGACGTGGGCGCGGAGGTGTATAAGGGCGCGGACGGTGCGGGCGCCGCGGACGGCACCGGCCCCGCGGAGGGGACTCCGTCCGAGCCCGACGCGGCGGCCGGCGGTGGTGCGGGCGTCGTGGATGCCGAGTATGACGTCAAGGGCGGCTCTTAGCCGGGCGTGGCCATGGGGGGGCACCAGCGGTCGCCGTCCCGCCCGCGGGTCCCGGCCGGGGCCCGCGGGATACGGGACAGAGGAGGGCGTCCATGGCGGCGCGTGACTACTATGAGGTTCTCGGCGTGGGCCGCACGGCCGACGATGCGGAGATCAAGCGGGCCTTTCGCAAACTGGCGCGGCAGTGGCATCCCGACGCCAACCAGGGGGATCCCACGGCGGCGGAGCGCTTCAAGGAAATCGGCCTTGCCTATTCCGTGCTGAGCGATCCTGAAAAGCGCAGCCGCTACGACCGCATGGGGGCGGCGGCCTTTGAGGCCGCCGAGAGCGGGGGCGGCGGTCCCGACGCCGCGGGCTTTGCCGGGTTCGGTTTTGAGGATCTGTTTGAAAGCGTGCTGGGTGAGGCGTTCTTTGGCGGGCGCTCGCGGCGGCGCGGCGGGCCGGCCCGCGGCAACGACCTGCGCGTCGCGCTGCAGATCACCTTCGAGCAGGCGGCTTTCGGCACCACGCGTGAGATCACCGTGCCCCGGGTCGAGGCCTGTGAGGCCTGCGGCGGCACCGGCGCGGCCCCGCAGTCGCGCAGCCGCACCTGCACCACGTGCAACGGCGCGGGCCGCGTGCGGGTGGGCCGCGCCACGCCCTTTGGCCAGTTTGTGACCGAGCAGCCCTGCAACCAGTGCGGCGGGCGCGGCACCGTGGTCGACCACCCCTGTGCCGACTGCCGCGGCCAGGGCCGCGTTCGCCGCCGGCGCACGATCCAGGTCCAGGTTCCGGCGGGGATCGACGACGGGCGGCGGCTGCGTCTGGTGGGAGAGGGCGAGGCCGGGGAGCGCGGGGGTTCGCCCGGTGACCTGTATGTGGATATCGGCGTGGCGCCGCATCCGCAGTTTCAGCGCGACGGTCAGGACGTGCTCAGCGAGGTGACCATCGGCTTGGCGCAGGCGGCGCTCGGTTCGGAGATTCAGGTGGAAACCCTGGAGGGTCCACAGAGCGTGCGGGTGCCGGAGGGCACGCAACCGGGGGATGTGCTGCGCCTGCGTGGCAAGGGCATCGTCGTTCTGGGCGGCCACCAGCGCGGCGACCATCGGGTCGTCGTCCGCCTGGAGGTGCCCCGCCAGATTTCGGCCCAGGAGCGCGAGGCGTTGCGGCAGTATGCCGCGGCGCGGGGTGAGCGGGTGGACGGATCGGACCGCCACCTGTTCCGACGGGTGCTCGGGCACTGAGGGGTCCTCGGCGGGGGGGTGCGTCGTGGACGCCGGGACGCAGTATTGCGAGATCGCGCTGGTGGTCCCGCCCGACGCCCTGGAGGCGGTGACCCACCTCCTGCACGACTCGGGGACCGGCGGGGTCATCATCGACGACGACGCGCGGGCCTGCCTGCGCGCCTATCTGCCGCGCGACGAGCACCTGGGCGTGCGTCTGGACGCGTTGCGCCGTTCGCTGACCGACCTGGTGGCGTTCTTCCCCGGTATGAGCGAGTGGCGTCAACAGGAACGCTTCGTCCAGGAGGAGGACTGGGCCAACGCCTGGCGCGCCCATTTCCACGCGGTCCGGGTCGGCCGCCGCCTGGTTGTCGCACCGACCTGGGAGGCGCGCGCCGCCCGCGCGGATGAGGTGGTGGTGCGTCTCGATCCGGGTATGGCCTTTGGCACGGGCACCCACGCGTCGACCGTCCTGTGCCTGCGGGCGCTGGAGGACCTGGCGGCCGGCACCGGGCACGTCCTGGACATCGGCACGGGTTCCGGGATCCTGGCGGTGGCCGCCGCCCTGCTCGGGGCGGGGGAGGTCACGGCTTTGGATATCGACCCGCTGGCGGTGCGCGTGGCACGCCAGAACGCCCAGGCCAACGGGGTCTCCGACCGCGTGCACGTGCACTACGCGGAGTTGCGCGACCGCCTGCGGGCCGGCATGCCCCGCGCCGACCTGGCCGTGGCCAACCTCACCGCGGACCTGTTGGGCGGCATCCTGCCCGATCTCGCCCTGGCGCTGGCCCCCGGGGCGACGGCGGTGCTCTCGGGCATCATCGGCCCCGGGGTATCCGGACTGGAGGCGGCCCTGGCGGCCGGACGCTGGCGGGTGCTGCGCGAGGCGCGGCTCGAGGACTGGTGGGCCCTTTGGGTGACGGCCGGGTGAGGCGGCCGCGCGTCGTTTTGCCGCGGCCGCCGGATCGCGACGGCGAGGTGCGGCTCGACCCGCAGACCATCCACCATCTGACGACGGTGCTGCGGCTGCGGCCGGGGGCGTGCGTCGTCGGGCTCGACCCGGACGGCGGGCTGTGGGAACTGGAGTTGGGTTGGGCGCACGGCGGTGGTGGTTGCGCCCGGGTGCGTGCGAGGCTTCCGTCTCCACCGTCGTCCTGCGTGCCGGTCACCCTCGCGATTGCCGTCCCCAAGGGCGGGCGGATGGATTGGCTGGTCGAAAAGGCCGTCGAACTCGGGGTGGCGGCCCTCCAACCCCTGGAGGCCGAGCGGTCCGCCCCGGGACGCGCGGCGGCGGAGGCGCGGCTGGAGCGCTGGGCCCGGCTTTGCCGGGCGGCGGCCGCACAGTGCGGCCGGTCCCAGGTGCCCACCGTCCGGGCGGCACAGCCGCTGGAGGAGGCCCTGCGCGCCTTTGACGGCCCCTGCCTGCTGGCCGACACGGTGGCCCCTGCGGGGTCGGTGACCGCGGTCGCAAAGGCCGCGCTGCCGGCGCCGCGGCTGCTGTTGGCGGTCGGGCCGGAGGGCGGCTGGACGCCGCGGGAGCGGGATGGCGCCCTGGCTGCCGGGGCCCAGCCGGTCGGCCTGGGGCCGCAGATCCTGCGGGTCGAGACGGCCGCGTTGGCCGCGCTGGTGCTTTTGACCGCCGCCCTGGGAGGCATGGAGGGCGCGCCCGCATAGCATGGCGCGGACCGGCCGACGGGAGGGGGAAGGGCCTACGGCGCGCATCCGGGTTGGTATCGTGTTTGGCGGACGTTCCGACGAGCACGAGGTTTCGTGGATGTCGGCCCGCTCGGTGGCGGCGGCCCTGGACGAGCGCCGGTTTGAGGCGGTCGGTCTGCTCGTGGGCCGCGACGGTCGCTGGCACCGGGTCCCCGCGCTGGGCCAGCTCTTGCGGGCCGGGCCGCCCGCGCTCGGCGGCTCCCTTGAGGCGGTGGCGGCGCAACCCGCGCAGTTGGTGCCGTTGGGGCAGGCCGCCCTGTCCGGCCCGCAGCTTGCGTTGGACGTGGTCTTTCCGCTGGTGCACGGTCCCAACGGCGAGGACGGTACCCTGCAGGGCCTGCTCGAACTCTGCGGCCTGCCCTACGTGGGCAGCGGGGTGCTGGGTTCGGCCCTCGGCATGGACAAGATTGTTCAGAAGGATCTGTTTGTCCGCCACGGGTTGCCGACGGTGCGGTATGCCGCCGTCGAGCGCCACGTGTGGCGGGACGACCCCGGGCGGGTCATCGACGCCGTGCTCGAGCAGGTCGGTCTGCCCTGCTTCGTCAAGCCCGCCAACCTCGGCAGCAGCGTCGGCATCGGCCGGGCCGCCGACCGGGCCGAATTGGACGCGGCCCTGTCCGCCGCGGCCGGTTACGGTCGGCGCATCATCTGCGAGCAGTCCGTGGACGACAAACGCGAGATCGAGTGCGCGGTGTTGGGCAACGATGCGCCCCAGGCGTCCGTGCCGGGGGAGGTGCTGGCGCAGCGCGCCTTTTACGACTACGAGCTGAAATACCGTCCGGGCGGTGCGACGCTGGTGGTTCCGGCCGACCTGCCGCCGGCGGTGTCCGCGCAGGTGCGGCAGCGGGCGCTGCAGGCCTTCGCCGTTCTGGACTGCGCCGGGCTCGCGCGGGTAGACTTCTTTGTGGAACGCCAGACCCAGCGGGTGCTGCTCAACGAGGTGAACACGATTCCCGGGTTCACCGCCACCAGCATGTATCCGTTGTTGTGGGAAAAGAGCGGTCTGGACTACCGCTCGCTGATCACGCGGCTCCTTGAGCTGGCGCTGGAGCGCCACGGCTCGCGTTCCTAGGCGGAAGGGGGGGCGGTCGGTGTCCGAGTGCGTCTTTTGCCGCATCGCGGCGGGGGTGTTGCCGACGCGTCTGCTGCGGGATGAGCCGGATCTGATTGCCTTTGCGGACCTCCACCCGCAGGCGCCGACCCACATCCTGGTTGTACCGCGCGCCCATTGGGCCAACCTGGACGCGGTGCCCCGGGAGGGGACGCCCGCCCTCGGGCGGCTGTTGGCCGCCTGCCGGGATCTCGCCGTGGAGCTCCGGCTGGGCGACGGCTACCGCGTGGTGGTCAACACCGGCCCCGAGGGTGGACAGACCGTGAACCATCTGCACCTGCATCTGTTGGGTGGCCGCCCCATGACCTGGCCTCCGGGATGAGCGCGGGCGTGCAGCGGCCCCGTGCCGCCTGGCGCAGACGGTTTGCGGCGGAAGAGGGGTGCGCGGTGGCACTGACCGAGCGGTTGCGGGCGGACATGATCGAGGCGATGCGGGCGCGCGCCGACGGGCGGCTGCGCCTGTCGGTGCTGCGGATGGTGATCGCCGAGGTGCGCAATGCCGAAATCGCGCAGGGCAACGCCGCGCTGGACGATGCCGGCGTGCTGGCGGTCCTGCAGCGACAGGCGAGGCAGCGCCACGATGCCCTGGAGGGCATCCGCGGCCGCGGCAGGCCGGAGGCCGAGCGCCAGTTGCATGAGGAGTTGGCGGTCCTGTCCGGGTACCTGCCCGAGCCCCTGTCGCCCGAGGCGGTGGAGGCTGCGGTGCGCGCCGCCATCGCCGACGTTGGCGCATCCGGTCCGGGCGACCTCGGCCGGGTGATGGCGGCGGTTTTGCCGCAGGTGCGCGGCCGCGCCGACGGCGCGACGGTCTCCGCCGTCGCGCGGCGCCTGCTCGCCGGGAGCTAGAGTCCGGCGTCCGACTCCCGCGGTTCTTCGCCCCTGTGGCCTTCCACCACGAACGCGAGGTTGACGTTGGCGCGGTAGCTCTTGATGCGCCCGTCTTCGACCATGGCCGTCAGATTCGTCACCTCGACGCCGGTGATGTGCCGCACGGTCCGTCCGGCCTCGCGCACGGCGTTCTGCACGGCTTCGACCCAGCCGCCCTCGGCGTCCGCCACCAATTCGATCACGTTGACCACCCCTGCCACCGCGGCCCCGCCCCTTTCGGCCGCCGAACGCGGCGACCGCTTGACAGCGTGTGCAGGGACGATGGGCGCCATTCTTCGCGTGCCCACCCGCGCGGCGGCGCCGTGGTCTCCCGCCGCCGCGGTGCACATAGCCTCGGTGTGGAGGGGGGCGCAGGCGTGCCGCAACCGCCCGGGGGACCGACGTCGGCCCCGGGAGACCCCGGCCGCCGGCCGGGGCTGGGGCAGCGTCTGCGCTCTGCCATGGTGGATGCGTTGGACGTATCCGCCGACCTGGTTTTCGACGTGCCGCGGCTGACCCTGATCGGTTCCCTGCAACTTGTGGTGGAAAACCACCACGGGCTGCTCGCGTTTGCGCCGACGCGCGTGGTGATCGGCACCCGCGACGGCTGCATCGTCGTGGAGGGCAGCGACCTCGATCTGGCGGCGGTGCGCGAGGGCGAGATCGTGGTGCGCGGCTGCGTCACCCGGGTCGCCTTCGCGCCGCTTTCGGCACCTGGGTAGTGGGGGAGGTGCCGGGTGGGCAGGGGAGGGCTTTCCTGGTGGCTGGCGGGCTACGTGCGGGTGGAGGGGCGGGCGGTTCGTCCGGCCGCCCTCTTTGACCGGCTGCTTGCCGATCGGGTTGCGCTGCGCGACGGCCGGGTGGCGCTGGGTCGGGTGCACCTGTGCCTGCGCCTCGCCGAGTTCCGCCGCGTGCGCCCCGCGGCCCGCGCCGGGGGGGCGCGGCTGCGCATTGTGCGGCGCGCGGGCCTGCCCGTGGAACTGGGGCGGCTGCGGCGGCGGCCGGTGCTGGTTTTCGGTGCGCTTTTCGGCGCCGCCGCGCTCTATGTTCTTTCCAGCTGCGTGTGGTTTGTTCAGATCCAGGGGGTTGAGCGCCTGCCGGCGGCCGAGGTCCGGTATGCGGCCGCGCAACTCGGGGTGCGTCCAGGGGTTTGGCGGGCGAGCATCGATGCCCAGCGCGTGGCGCGGCGGCTGCCGATGCTGGTGCCGGACCTGGCGTGGGCGGCGGTGCGGCTACGCGGTACCCTGGCCACCGTGCAGGTGATGGAGCGGTTGCAGCCGGCGCCGGCCCACGAGCAGGTGGCCCAGCCAGGCGATATCGTCGCCGCCCACGCCGGGGTGGTGAGCGCCATCGAGGTGCAGACCGGACAGGCCCTGGTGCATTCGGGGGATCGGGTGCAGGCGGGCCAGGTGCTGATTCAGGGGATCGTGCCGATGGCGCCCTCGCGCACCGCCGGCGGGCCGGTACCGACCCCGGTGCACGCCGCCGGTACGGTGATCGGACGCACGTGGCTCGGGGCGTATGCCGAGGCTTCGCGCACCGTCAGCCTGGCGCTGCCGGACGGGCACACCTGGGTGCGGCACGCGCTGGTGGTCGCCGGCCGTTCCCTGCCCGTGCCGAGCCTGGGACGCGCCCCGCGCGGGGGCTACCACCTCGAGCGCCGGGTGCAGGGCCCACCGACCTGGCGCGGCCTCACCCTGCCGGTGCAGTGGGTCACGCAGCGTTACGTCGGCGTGACCCACGTGCTGCGCCGCCTCTCGGTGGCGGCCGCCGGCGAGCTCGCGACCGCGTCGGCCCGCGCCTTCCTGCTGCCGCACCTTTCGCGCGGCGCCCGGGTGATCGCGGAGCGCGCCAGCGTGTTTGCCCTGCCGGGGGACCGGGTGGGCGTTGAATTACTCGTCGAAAGCGAAGACAATATCGGGGTGTTCCGTCCGCTGCCGGCCGGAGCGGCGGCCCAGGCCGCCACCGGCCCGCCGGCCGTGGGGCGTTGATACCGTGCCGGGGTCGGCCGGCGCAGGTCCGACCTGCCCGGTCCGTGGGGGAGGGGTCGTCGCTGGCAGAGCCGGAACCGCTTCATTTTTCCGTCCCGGACAACCAGCGCGCCGTGCAGCTGTATGGGAGGCACGAAGAGCACCTGCGGGCGGTTGAGGCCGGGCTCGGGGTGCGCATTCTGGCCCGCGGCAACGAGGTGGTCATCAGCGGCGACGCGGCGGCGCAGGCCCAGGGCCTGCTGGAGCGCCTGCTGCGTCTGACCGAGACCGGGCGGGAACTGCAATTGCGCGATGTGCAGTATGCGGTGGACGTGGTGCGGCGGGGTCAGGCGGACCGCCTGGAGTCCCTCTGGCAGGACGCGGTCTGCACGACGGTGCGCGGCAAGGCCATCCGGCCCAAGACCTTGGGCCAGCAGCGCTACGTCGAGGCGATGCGCGCCCACGCCCTGACCTTTTGCATCGGCCCGGCCGGCACCGGCAAGACATACCTGGCCATGGCCTTTGCGATCACCGCCTTCAAGAACCGCGAGGTCAGCCGCATCGTGCTCACCCGCCCCGCGGTCGAGG
The DNA here is from genome assembly GCA_027335515.1 of Clostridia bacterium. The sequence goes on along the minus strand of DAHWHT010000072.1, from coordinate 4,661 downwards.
CCGGTGAGAAGCTCGGATTCCTGCCCGGCGACCTGCAGGAGAAGGTCGACCCCTACCTGAGGCCGCTCTATGACGCGCTGTATGACATCATGGGCGTCGAGGCCTACGAGCGCCACATGCAGCGGGGTGCGATCGAGGTGGCCCCCCTGGCCTATATGCGCGGCCGCACCCTGGACGACGCCTTCGTCATCCTGGACGAGGCTCAGAACACCACCGGCGAGCAGATGAAGATGTTCTTGACGCGCCTGGGCTTTGGAAGCCGCGCCGTGGTCACCGGCGACATCACGCAGGTGGACCTGCCCGCCGAGCGCTCCTCGGGGCTGGTCGAGGCACGTACCGTTTTGGACGCCGTGCCCGGGATGTCGTTTGTGCACCTCGATGAGTCGGACGTGGTGCGCCATCCCCTCGTGCAGGCGATCATCCGGGCCTACGAACAGCGCGCCGTCGCGCGGGCCGGCCTGCCCACGGGTGCGGGCTGACGTCCCCGCGGGTGCGAAAGGGGGCGGCCGGGGTGGCGGCGGACGGCCGGCCTCGCTGGGCCGTCGCGCGCGGATTGGCCGCGGCATTGCGCGACCCGTCGGTGCGGCGGCCGTTGTGGGTGGCGTTCTTTGTGATCGCCGCCGGCCTGCTGTTTGCCTCGGTGAGCCTGCCGCGCGAGGTCAACCTTCGCGCCGGTCAGGTGGCGCGGTTCACCATCAAGGCACCGCGCGACATGGTCGACCGGCCGACCACGCAGCAGCTGCTCCAGGCGGCCGCGGACAAGGTGGCCACGGTGTATCGCACGGACACGGCCGTCACCCAGGATGCGCTCTCCGCGTACGACAGCGGCATTCGGGCCATCGAGTCGGCGCGGGCCCTGCTTGCGGCGCACCCCGTCCGCGCACCGGCTTCCTCAACGGGCGCATCATCTTCGTCATCATCTTCATCTTCTTCCTCCGCATCCCCGGCGTCGTCCGCCGGCCAGACCACACGGGCCCAGGCCGTGGCCAGCCTGCGCCGCCGGTTGCACCTGCCCGTTTCGGGCGCGGACTACCGGGCCGTGCTGCAGGCTCCAGGAACGACGCTTGGCGCGGCCAGCGCCCAGGCCCGCTCGCGCCTCTCCCAATTCCTGACGGCGGGGGTGCGGTCCAGCCAGCGGGCGGTGGACCGCACCCAGTTGCAAAACGACGTGCTCTCGCTGGCGGCGCCGAGCCCGGTCAACCGCGTCTTGGCCGCCCTGGCGACCCAATCCCTGGTGGCCAACCGGTTTCCCGACGCCACCGCCACGGCGGCGGCGCGCTCCGCCGCGGAGGCCAAGGTGACGCCGGTCGTCATCGGCCGCGGGCAGGTGATCGTGCGGGCCGGCGACCGGGTGACGCGGGATGAGATCTCCGTGCTGCGGGATGCCGGGCTGCTGCACCCCGGGGGCACCCTGGGGCTGCTTTCGGGCTCCCTGCTGCTGGCGGGGTTGTTTTCCGGGTTGTGCTGGGCCTTTTTGGCGCAGTTCCGGCCGGAGACCCTCGGTCATGAGTGGGAACTTGTGCTTTTCGGGTCGGTGCTCTTGGCGGCCCTCGGTGCGGTGCGCCTGGGTATGCAGCTCTCTCCGTTCCTGGCGCCCGTTCCGTGGGCCGCGATGCTGGCCGCCGTCGCCTTCGACCCCGCGGTCGGCGTCTTTGTCGGCGGGCTGGGGGGCGTGGTGGCGGGGCTCTTGGACCACAACCTCGCCGTGGGGGCGTGCGCCGTGGCCGCCAGTTGGACGGCGGCCTTCGCCGTGCGGCGCGTCGCGCAGCGATCGGACCTGCTGCGCGCCGGGCTGTATGCGGCGGGGGTGGGCGCCGCCGCCGCCGGGGTGCTCGGGGGGCTGTTCCTTGGTGGATCCGGCAGCGGGACCGCCCTGTTTGGCGGCACGTCGGCGCCCCTGCCGTGGGACGTGGTCTCGGCCGGCTTCACGGGCCTGCTGTCGGGTGTGCTGGCCATCGGCACCCTGCCCTACGCCGAGGCGCTCGGGGTGCTGACCCCGTTCAAGCTGCTGGAACTGGCCAATCCCGGCCAGCCGCTGTTGCGCCGTCTGCTGGTGGAGGCCCCCGGCACCTACCACCACAGTCTGATGGTGGCCAATCTCAGCGAGGCGGCCTGTCAGGCGATCGGGGCCGATCCGCTCCTGGCGCGCGTCGGCGCCTACTACCACGACATCGGCAAGATGAAGCGGCCGGCCTTCTTTGTCGAAAACCAGATGGGCGGGGAAAACCCACACGACCAACTGTCGCCGCGGCTTTCGGCGCAGGTGATCGTCAGCCACACCCGGGATGGTGCCGAGATGGCGCGGCGGGCGCGTTTGCCGCGGGAGATCATCGATTTCATCCGCACGCACCACGGCACGACCCTGGTCCGCTACTTCTACACCCAGGCGCAGCGGGCCGCCGAGCAGGCGGGTGCGGAGGCGGTGGCGGTGCGCGAAGCGGATTTTCGTTATGAGGGGCCGCTGCCGCACAGTCGGGAGACCGCGGTGGTGATGCTCGCCGACGGGGTCGAGGCGACCGTGCGCGCCCTGGCCCGTCCAGACGGCGACACGATCGACGGGACCATCCGGCGCCTGGTGCACGAGCGGCTGGAGGGGGGGCAGTTGGACCGCGTTCCCCTGACCCTGCGGGACATCGAGACGATCGGCTCCACGTTTCGCGCCATTCTGATCGGCGCCTACCATGCTCGGATTGTCTACCCGACGTCCGACGGCCCTGAAGCGGAGCCGCCGACCCAGGAGGCCGCGGCGCCCACGCCGGGGGGACGGCGGCCGTCGCTGCGCGCGGGGCTGCCCATCCTGCGGCGATCGCGGCGCGGCGGCGCCGGGCTGCCCCCGAACCGTGACGGCTGAGCGGCGTTCATGGCTGGCGGATACAATAGTGGTCGAGCGGGGGGTGGCGGCGTGGCGGTGGAGTTGACGGTGGCCGAGGGGGTCGGGGAACCGTCCGCGCAGGAGCGTGCGGTCGTGGGGCGTGCGGTTGAGGCCGTGCTTGAGGCGCACGGGGTTGCGGGTGCCTCGGTCTGTGTCCACCTGGCGGACGACGCCCTGTTGCGGACGTTGAACCGCACCTATCGCGCGCTCGACCGGCCGACCGACGTGCTGTCGTTCGGCGTCGATCCGGACGACCCGGCACCCCTGCCGCCGGGGGAGCCCGCCCACCTGGGCGACGTGGTCGTGTCGCTGGAACGCGCCGCCGCGCAGGCCGAGGCATACGGGCACAGTCGGCTGCGCGAACTGTGCTACCTCGCGGTGCACGGCGCCCTGCACCTTCTGGGATTGGACGACGCGGACGAGGCGGGTGCCAGCGCGATGGCCGCGTCGGCCGAAGCGGTCTTGGCCGGCATGGGCATTGGGCGCTGACGGCGTGCGACCGGTGGGACGGACCGCGTCCGAACCGGCCCTGCGGCCACCGGCGGGACCGTTCCTGCGCAGCTTCGTCCACGCGGCCGCCGGCGTGGGCCGGGTTTGGGCCAGCGAACGCAACTTCCGCGTTCAGTTGGGTTGCGCCTGGGCGGTGCTGTCGCTGGCGTGGCTCCAGGGGCTTGCGGCCGGACGGGTGGGTGCCCTGGTGGCGGCGGCCGCCGCGGTGCTGGCCATGGAGGCGATGAACGCGGCGGTCGAGGTCGCCGTCGATCTGGCGACCGCCGAGCGCCATCCCCTGGCCGGCGCCGCCAAGGACCTGGCGGCCGGCGCGGTGCTCGTGGCGGCGGGGGGGGCGGCGGCCGTGGTCCTCGCCGCCTTCTGGCCGGTGTGGCGCGAGCCGGCCCTCGTCTTGGCGGCCGCGCGCGTGCGCCCGCTCGTCGCGGTGGCGGTTGTCGTGGGACTGGCCGTTTTCGGGGGTCAGATCCTGCTGCCGCTGGGGGGAAGGCGCGCGTGTTGACTTCGGAGTTCCGGTCGGGATTCGCCGCGCTGCTGGGTCGCCCGAACGTCGGCAAGTCCAGCTTGTGCAACCGTCTGGTGGGCGACAAGGTCGCGATCGTCTCCGACAAGCCCCAGACGACGCGGCGGCGGATTCTGGGCGTGGTGCACCTGGAACGCGGACAACTCGTGCTGGTCGACACCCCCGGGGTGCATCGCCCCCGCCACCAACTCGGCCGACGGATGCTTCAGGAGGCCCGCGACGCCGCGGACGGCGTGGAGGTCGCCTGCCTGGTGGTCGACGCCTCGGCGCCGCAGCCGGGGGAGGGGGACCGCAGGGCCGCGCAGTATGCGGCGGGCTCCGGCAGTCCCTGCATTCTCGTGCTCAACAAGATCGATCTGGTACCCGCCGACGCCCAGGAACGGCGCTCGCGGTTTGCCGCGTATGCCGCCCTGGCCGGGGGCGGGCCGCCCTTCGACGCCGTGCTCGCCACCTCGGCGCAGACGGGGGAGGGTGTGGCGGAACTGCGCGCAGCCCTGATCGAGCGGTTGCCGCCCGGTCCCCCATACTTCCCCGCCGATGTGTCCACCGATCAGCCGGAACAGGTGCTGGCGGCGGAACTGGTGCGGGAGCAGGCACTGGCGCGGTTGCGCGAGGAGGTGCCGCACGCCGTGGCGGTCACGGTGGATCAGTGGCTGCCGCGCGACAACGGCATGATCTACGTGGGGGCCACACTCTATGTGGAGCGGGAGTCCCAAAAGGGGATCGTGATCGGTGGCGGCGGCGGTATGCTGCGCGACA
>DAHWHT010000061.1 GCA_027335515.1 Clostridia bacterium | reverse complement strand
CGACTCTGGGCAACGTCCGACACCTTCTTCCGCCCACGATCGCGCCCGCATCACGCCGTGAGGATCGCAGCCCGACGCACGTCTCCACGCCGGAGGCAACGTGCCCGCCGCATCCCCGCCCCGCCTCCCTCCGGCAGGGCCGAGGATCCACCCGGCATTTCCCGACGCCTACCGGCTTCCCATCTGCACGAACGTGGCGGGCGCAAAGGTCAGCTTGTCAAACACAACCCGAATCTCTTGTCCCGGCTTGAATCCTTTGGAACTGTTGTGCGACGTGGCAAACACCCCAAGCCACACCCCGGCCATCTCCAGCTTGAGCGGCGCCCCTGCCGTCACCCACTTCTTGCCGTCCGACGACGTGGCCGCAGTCCACAGATTGACGTCCCGCACCAGCCGCAACCACACGGGCTTCTTCAGGTAATTGGGAGCTGCGGTCTTATTGGGTAACGTCAAGGCCGCCGCCAACTGTTCCTTGGCCGTAGCCCCTTGTCCAATCGTGTTCGCAAGAGGTGCCGCCCGCGATTGCACCTGAACCCCGTGCCCGCCCGTGATCAACACCGCCACGTACGCCGCATCGCTGCTCAAGTCGCTGCGCGCCATGAGTCCCACCTTGGCCCACTGGCTCAAGTGCGGGCAGTCCACATTCGCCATGCGGTCCAGACGGGCAACGTAGGAGCCCTTGGTTGCGGTCGAGGACGTGCAGGCGAACACCCCGTTGTCGCTCCCACCCCAGAGATCTTCGCCGTTTCCGAGCAAGGTGTACGTGCCGCCGGCCGCCGTGACCAACTTTCCCGCAGCCGTCGCCGCACTCCCGACGCCGGCCTTTGCGGGAGGTGTAAACGGATGGCGCTTGCCGGCCTCGGCCGCCGCCACCTGCGCAGAGGTCTGCTTGGCGAACGTTGCCTCTTTGGTATACGCGGTCGCGGACGCCGCTTGCAACGCGTTCACTTGCTGGGTTGCCTGGTGGAGACCCGTTTTCACGGAGACCTGTCGCGCTGCGATCTGCTTGAAGTAAGTGCCGACAATACCCTCGGCGGTCGGGTCTTCGTATTTCCAAAAGTAGTGCGAATGACCGAACTTAACCGAGGCGGCCATTGCTTCAATGTTCTTCCCCACCATCGGTGGGGCCACGGCCTTGATCAAGCGCTCCCAAGATGGCCAGAGGTCGATCCGGTTCGGCGTGATGAAGGTGGTCTTCCACATCAACTCCTGGAATCCGGAGTCCAGAACCAGGAACTTGTAGATGCTCCACACGAGGTCTGGCGGGTTCTTTGAATAGGAGTTTATTGCGTAAAAGTCGTTATTGATGAACGTGCTTGGTCCCGCGGGCCACCTCGGCATCGGATAATACTTCCACTTGATCCCGCTCCATCCGAGAAGATCCCCCTCGATATCCCAACCGGCCTGCGTCTTCATGGCGGTTTGTCCCGACTTGAAATGCCCGCCACCAATCACCTTTGACCACACCAAGGGGAGGAACCACTCCCACGCGGCGACGACCTTCGGATCGTCCAAGAAGCACTGGGTCCCTTCGGAGTTCCCGTACACCCCGCCCCACCCCGCGGCCACCCAAGGATCAGGAAAGCGCGTGAGGTCGATTCCAGTCACCGCCTGCCCCTTGCGGTATCCGGCGATCTTTCGCCAGAGCGCCTCGGCCTCGGTGTAATCCCAGTTCTCGCTTGGAAGCGAAATACCCAAGCCGTCCAGCATCTCCAGATTCACTGCCACCACCTGAGGACCATCGTACTCAGGTAAGGCCATAACACCTTGTGCGGTGGTCAGTCCGGCCAAGTGCCCCGGGGAAAACACCGAGAGGTCCACGTTATCCTGTTTGATGAAGGACGCCAGGGGTCGAAACATGTTGGCATTCAGAAACGTGTACCAGTCCCCACAACATCCGGTAATGACGTCCTCCGGCTGACCGGCGAGACTGGATGCGATTTCGGCAGCCGCCCCCATATTCGGCCCGTTGGACCCCCCGCCCGCCGTCGTCGTCACAGACACACCCGGGTGCTTTGATGTCCAGTAACGCGCGATGTATGCATCCACCAGGGCCTGCATCGTACCCGGAAACTGCGAACCACCTTGGTAGCCCACCGCGACAAGCAGTTTGGTCGCCCCGTTCTGCGTCGTGGGGGTCGCGGCCTTCGGCGGAGCGCTGCCGCCGTGGCCTGCTCCCCCGGAGACGCTGCACCCTGCCACCCCCACCGCGCTCGCCACCAGCGCACCGCCTACAAGTCGGCGCCGGGCAATCCGGCCTGTCACCACTTCATCCCACAACCTCACACCGTCCACCCCCCGTCGTCCCTGGAGCTGAGCGGCGCCTCCACGAGTCGCAGCACGATCCCGTTCCGGGAACCCGGAACCCGCATCAGCTACAAACCGCGGCATCTCCAGACCAAGTGCGATCCACACGGCACCGCGGCTCCTCACATCCCGGTGCCCACGCGTCCGTGGATCCGCGGGACTGCAGTGCCACGGGTAGAATCTCGTTTCGGGGTTCTACCCGGCCCCTTTCCACCATTTCGAGCAACATGGACGCGGCCCGCTCACCCATTCCCCTCGGATCCTGGCGTACGGTGGTCAGCGATGGCTGAAGCCAAGCTGCGTACGGCACGTCGTCAAAGCCCGTGACGGCCATGTCGTGCGGAACGTGCAGCCCCATCGTCCGCAACACAAACATCACCTCGGCCGCGATGTAATCCGCTCCGCATACCAGCGCGGTGGGACGGCGGTTGAGCGGCAACTTCACGATCGTTTCAAGGGCATGCCGGACGCTGTGAAGTTGACCGCGGCTCGGTGTGACTTCCACGAGTAGGTCGGACGGAACTCCGGCCATCGCCATCGCTGCCCGCAGCCCCGAACGTCTCTGCGTCGTGAGGCAAAGCCCCGGCTCGTGTGGCGGCAGGAAGGCGAGTCTGCGATGCCCTCTCTCAAGCAAATGCTGACCCAGTTCGCGACCACCGCCAAAATTGTCCGAAGTCACCCAGGACAATGAACTACCGTCAATCCCGCGATCTACGCACACCACAGGAAACCCGCCGCGCGACAAATCGCAGAAGTAGCGCCGCGCATCCTCGCCTGCCGTGACGGGCTCAAGGATGACCCCGACCGCGCCCGACTCCCGCAGTTGCTCAATGGCGACGGGTTGGGTGTTGGCCGTGTCCTCGGGATCGTCCGTGGTCCGCACGCTCAGGTCATACCCTGCGCCCCTGGTGACCCGCTCAATCCCAGCCAGTGCTTCCATGCAAAACCATCCGTTGAGATGGGCAAACAGAACCCCGATGCGACGAACTCTTGACGCGTTTGACACCGTCGCATCGCGCTCTTGATGTACAAACGTTCCCTTTCCTTGGAACGACTGTACAAGTCCAGCGCTGGCCAAGCCCGCAAGCGCGTGGCGCACGGTCTGCCTACTGACACCATACCTTCGAACGAGTTCCTTCTCCGAGGGCAGAGGCGCACCCGGTGGAAGTCGGCCACTCTCGATCTCTGCTCGAAGGGTCGCCCCCAACTGAGCATGCAGATTCTGTCGCTGCAGTCCGGTCCCCTCTCCCGCTGTCTGCACCCGTCCCGCCCCCAATGGCGAATCCCACGCGCGTACAGGATGCTCCGGGGTGTTGCGGACTTGTCTTTCCCTGCGGTCACGTGTTTGATCGAGTGGATGTCTGCGAAGGCGATTTCCTTGCCCCATGACGGTCCCCTGCGCAAGTGGTTCGCGGTTTCACATGTCACATGTACGCACACGTACCGTCTCGCCATCCGACGGTTCCGATGTCGGCCCCTTTCAGCAGGCACATCCGGCATGGTTGCGCATCCAGGACCGGAAGCATCGGTCGTTGCGGACCGGCGCAGAGCGGCCTGCCCTTGGCTGCGTGTTGCCCCCGTTCCGTCCGCGCCGTCCGCGCCGCGCGATGGGGCTGCAGAGACATACGGAAGCCGGGGGAGAGCCGGGTAGATGCCGCGTGCCGCGGATGCGGAGGTGGCGCATCGAGCTGCACGTCCGGCGAGTGGACGCCCGCGCCCTGCTTTCCTCAACCATCCAGGGCATGAAGGGGGCTGCGTCGCGTCCAAGAAGTGGTCCGCCAGGACAAGGCTGCGAGGGTGGCGTTTCGTCGACGACCGGAGATGGGGCCACCGCGTCTTGAGGCACTCAGGCTCCGCGGCCGCACGCAAATGGGCTTTCGCTACGGGCTTGTGGCGCCCACAGGAGAGGGAGGCGAACTAATGCGTCTCGTGGTGGTTGGAGTGCGGGGACAAGGCAACCTCTGGGTCAAAATCCTCCGGCGCTCCGCAGAGGTGGAGGTCGTCGGGTACGTCGATGTGGTGCCCGAACACTTGGCCGCGCTGCGCGCCGAGCACCGGGTGTCGGAAGCGCAATGCTTCTCGAACTTGGGAGCGGCGCTCGCCGCCGTGCGTCCCGATGGCGTGATCTGCGTGACGCCCCCATTGTTCCACCGAGTCGTTGCCACGCAGGCTCTCCAGGCGGGGTGCCACGTGTTGACCGAAAAGCCCCTGGCGGATACCTGGGAAAACTGCCGGGCCATGGTCGCCGAGGCCGCGCACGCCAAGCGCGTGCTGATGGTAGGCCAAAACTACCGCTATGCGGGTGCGATCCAGACGTTGCGCAGCGTGATCGCCGGAGGCACGATCGGCCTGCCGGGACAGGCCGCCGTGCAGTTCTTCAAGGGCCCGCACTTCGGAGGATTCCGTGACGAGATGCCCTACCCCCTTGTCATCGACATGTCCATTCACCACTTCGATCTCATGCGCTACGTCCTCGGGGCCGATCCGATCTCCATCCAGGCCCAGTCGTGGAACCCCTCCTGGAGTTGGTACCGGGGCGACGCATCCACCGCCGCCTTCGTGGAGATGCGGCCGGTGGCGGACGCGATGCGCGTGATCTCCGTGAGCTACACCGGCTGTTGGTGCGCCAACGGCGGTGAAACGACATGGAACGGCGACTGGAAGGTACTCTGCGACGACGGCTGCGTGGTGCTCACGGGGGACCAAGTTCGAGTACAACGTCGCTCGGACCGTCCCTGGGAGGACGTGGCCCCCGTGTCCATGGCCCGCACCGGCCAGGAGTACCTTCTGAGGGAGTTCCTGGCGGCGATACGCGAGGGGCGCCAGCCCGAGACCTCCGGGGTGGATAACCTGCGATCCATCGAGATGGTGTTTGGCACCGTGGAGAGCATCGAGCAGGGCCGCCGCGTCACGATGGCTGGACAATAGCCGACGCGGCCGGCAGGGCGGCGGTTCGCGCAAGCCCTGGCGCCGTTGCGGCCGCGGGCTCCTGGGCTGACCATCAAGGCTTCCTTGGCGCACGCGCGAGGTATGGAGAATTGCGTTGCAGGCTGCCAGGCGTCGAGTAACGAAGGTGAGGCCCGTGAACGACGTGGACTTCTCTGTCGAAATCGGCTTGGTCGATCGCCGGATTGGAAGGCGGCCCGCCGCGTCCGGTGGGGCCCACACGGTGCTGCGCAGGTGGACCTATGCCGCGCCCGTCGAGGACCTGTGGGACGCGTGCACCAACCCCGGCCGGATCGACCGTTGGTTTCTCCCCGTCACCGGTGACCTTCGCGTCGGCGGGAGGTACCAGCTGGAGGGCCATGCCGGAGGCGATAGCGTCGCGTGCAAACCACCGCGCCTGCTGCGTATGACATGGTTGCTGGGCGACCGACCGGCCGATGAGGTGGAAGATCGATTGGGCTCCGACGGTGACAGCCGAACGATTTTCGAGATCGAGCACACCATGGGTTTGCCAACCCAGTGTTTCCTGGTGGGTCTTTGCCTCCAGGCCCAGGATGCCCAGGGCTTTGTCCGCCGCTGGGCCCGACGCGGACAACACCATCCGACCGGAGTTTCGCCAAGGGGCCGTGAAGTGCCTGGAACAGGCTGCTTTTTGCGGGGATAACTGTTGCGATACGGGCTCCAGGCGCCTATGTCAATAATCTTCCAGGATATCAGCAGGAGGACGGCGGTGTTTATGGAAGTGTTGTGACACGGAGGTGCCGCGCTTGGCCACCATCGTCGCCCGACGGCCGCATCCCAATGGAGAAGTGCATTACTACTACCATAGCGCCCGACGCGAGAAAGTCTCCCCTTCCGATCGCGGCGGGCGCGGTCCAGGTTCTGGCCCCAGCAAAGTGGTGTCACAGGACATCCATCTCGGCACGGCGGACTCCATCCTGACCGCGATCAAGAAGGGACCCCTCAAGGTTGCACATCGTGCTTTTGGCCTGGTGATGGCCGCCCACAGCATGGTCGAGGAGCTGGGGATCGCGGCGGCGATTGATAACGCATTGCCGCACAGCCAGGGTGGGCTCACCACGGGTCAGTACGTCGCCTTGGCGATCATCGGGAAGATCGCCGCGCCTCGGGTCAGTTGGCGGGGCTTTGGACCGTGGCTGGCCACCACTGCCCTTGCCGAACACCTCTCTCTACCGCGGACTTTGCTGGATAGCCAGAACTTCTGGGACGCATTCGATCGCATACTCCCGGAAAAGGAGCATCGGGAGCATCTCACCAGAGATGAATCCACGTCCCAAGAGGATGCACGCCTACTGACCATTCAACAGGCTATCTGGCGACAAGTCTTGAAGATAGAGCCAGTCCCGTTGGACACGCTCCTATATGACAATAGGAACTTTTTCAGCTACTTGGCGGCGGAGACGCCGGCCGCCCTTGCCCAGCCTGGTCACAACAAAGCTGGCCGTCATGAAAAACGCCAAGTGGGGCTGGCGCTTGCGGTTACTCAACGCTTCGCCCTTCCTTTGCTCCATTTGACGTATGCGGGGAATCGTGCAGAGAGCAAGGTATTCCCCGAAGCGTTGACGAATCTGATACAGCACACACGGGAGTTGGCGGAGGGCGCGGAACACCTGCTGCTCGTTTTCGACCGTGGGCAAAACTCCAAGGCCAACCTGGAGGCGGCGGACGAAGCCAAGGTACATGTTGTTGGCGGACTGGTCGCCAGCCAACATCGCGATCTGCTGGCTGTTGCTGCCGAAGACTTCAAAGAAGTGGTGGGAGACCTGCGCGTCCACCGGACGTGCAAGACGGTCTACGGGTTCCCTGCCGTGGTGATCGTTACTTACAATTCCAGTCTCCATCGAAAGCAAAGGATCACTTTCATTCGTGGACTACGTCGCTTGAGTACTGCCCTATGGAAGGCTTGGCGCGAGCGCAAAGGCCAGCCCATGGCGCGCCTGCGTAGCGCATTACAGCGTGTTCATGGTAAAAGTCGCATGCGTCACTACTTAGAATGGAGTCTAGACGACCAAGGGCGACTGCGCATTAGGCAAGACCATCGACGTGTTTCTCAGAAGCGGTGCGAGTTTGGCAAACGCCTGCTGTTCACCACTCGGAGCAGTCTCACCACGCAGGAAATCATCGAGCTTTACAACCGAGACAAGTCCGCGATCGAAACGAACTTCCACTACATCAAATCGCCCGATCTTCTGCGCTTCCAGCCAATGCGCCATTTTACCGATACAAAGATCCGACTAGTCTGCGTCCTTGGCCTACTTGTGCTGAAGCTCATGGAGCTCCGCGCTCGGCCGCTCGGCATTTCTTTAGACGATCTCCTGGCCAACCTCGATGACATCGAGCAGGTCCTCCTTGTACAAAGCCCCCGCCACGTGGTGAAGACGCTATCGGAACAATCCGAGACGCAGCGTCGGCTGCTTGAACTGTTTGGTCTCACCCGCTTCGCGACGCCTTCCTGAAGCCGTCTCGCCGACCGTGTCACAACACTTGGCGGGCTCGCAGCCCTTCTGTCCCTTGACCTCCCGGAAGACGTGGCGAAAGTCCGGTCCGAGGCTTACCTTCGCGGCCCGCCACCTCACCACGGGCCGGGTTGGCGGTTGCGCACTACGGGAGAGGTCCCGGAAAAGTGCGCCGAGTGGGCGTATACTGCGCGGGGAGGTGGGCACGATGGCGGTTGCGATGCCCTTACGAACATACCGCGTGGTGCTGGAGTGGGACGAAGAGGACCCTAATAACCGCATGTGGGTAGTGACGGTTCCCGCACTACCCGGATGTTTTACCCAAGGGCACACGCAAGCGCAAGCGTTGGAGCGCGTGCAGGAAGCGATCACGGGCTACCTGGAATCCCTGGCGAAGCACGGGGAGCCGTTCCCCGCACCAGACGCCGAGTGGCCTGCGGTCACGGTCAGGGAGCCGGGAAAGATTGACCCGTCTTCCTCGGGTGACGGGCCGCGTCACGCTGGCGGCCCTGCGGCGCGGCGGATTCGTCTTAGATCACGTCAGCGGTACCACCACCTTCTGATCGGTCCCAAGGGGCAACGGGTAACGGTGCCAGTGCATGCGGGAGAGACTCTGGCGCCATTCATGCTCCGTAGCATCCTGCGCCAGGCGGGCCTGACGGTGGAACAGTTCCAGGCGCTCCTGTGAGAAGCCTCCGCTCGCCCCCTTTCTGCCATACTGGGAGAGACACGGAACCTCCCTATTTGAAGCTCCTCGGGGGCGGAGAGAGGCGAACACATGAACGGAACACAAGGGCAGAACGGGGTTGCAGCGAGAGGGCGGGGCATGGAGGCGGTCGCAGCGGGAGGGCCTGCCGGGGATCCGACGACGACAGCAACCGATACGGAGTTGCGTCCGCGGACGGGAGGACGGCGGCGATTCACGACGGCGTATAACCTGGATTTCGCGTGTCCCGATAATGGCGCCACGCACTTGCAAACCCGTCGCGCTCACGAACTCGCGTCGCTCCAGGAACAGAACCCCTCTCATAGAGATCGACTGCGTGCATCAGAAGCCTTCTCCGTATACGACCGAAACGGCGCGAGACGTCCCGCAATGCAGCGGTCATTCTGAGTGTAGTCCTGATGCCACACAGTGCGGCATGTCGCTTGAGTATCAACCGAACTCTCATGGAGGAAGCGCGGCGCGCGAAGCATCCGGTCACGACAGACATGCGACATTTAGGTTCAAGTGGACCTTCTTCCCCATTCCGCGCTATCCGGCCGTACATGTTTACTGAACGGCGTGGGAAGGGCCGGGTAGTGGGGGCTCAGGCGTGAGGGTCGGGCGGAAGGGGCGCGCGGAGGAGTGCGCGGAAGTCGGGGCGGAGAGGGCGGACGAAGATGAAGCGCTCGGGGAGGCGGTG
>DAHWHT010000049.1 GCA_027335515.1 Clostridia bacterium | reverse complement strand
GTTCGTCGACCGTCTGGCGGTAGAGCCCGAAGCGGGTGGCCAGCTGGCTGTCGGCGTACGCTTCGCCGGGGCCGCGGCCGAACCAGGCGACGCGGTCGAAGGCCCCGGGCAGGGCAAGCGCCAGCCCGGTCCGCGGCAGGGTGCGCGGCGCCTTGCCCTCAGGCGTGCCCGTCGTGTCGATGCGCAGGTCGCCGCCCGCCTCCACGGTGTACGTGCAATCGAAGCCCCAGCCGAGCGCGGGTGGGGCGATGCGGGCCCGCACGACGATCTGGACGGACCGGCCGCCGTTGGCTTCGGACCACGAGACCCCATCGATCCGCTGCTGCAACCGGTGCACCCGCGCCTCCCGCCAGTGGCGCAGCGAACCCCGGATGTCGTTGTCCATCGGCGCCCGCCAGAAGTCGAGGACCGGCCCTGTATGGAGGAACTGCACCCCGCCGCTGGTCCACGACATCAGGGATCCGGTCGTCCCGTCGAAGGTGAGCGTATCGTCTGCAGCACGGACGACGAGCGCGCCCCCGTCCGCCGCGCAGGCGGCGCGATCGGCCGACAGGGCGGCCAGGCCGGCGCCCTTGTCGGGACGGGATGGTGTTCCACCGCCGCGGTCGGCGTCGCCGGCCCCGGGGGACGCGGCATCGCCCGCCACCCACTGGAACTGCGCCCAGGCCACCTCGTGCCCCGGCGGGGCCCACGGGGTGGCGCGATCGAGCACGAGGGACACGTTCAGGTAGGCGGCACCCTCGGGCTGCTCGGTCGGCGGCAAACCGGCGATCACGCGCTCCGCCGACGCGCCGGCCGCGATCTCGCCCGGGTCGAGGCTGCCGGACGCTACCGGGCTCCCCGCCACCTCCAGGGTCCAGACCAGGCGGAAGCCGGCGAGCGGGATGAAGTCATACAGGTTGTGGATGCGGATGCGGCCCGCGCGCAGGTCGTGCTCACTAAACGGTGCAGCAGGAGTGCGGCAGAGGCGGGCGGGAAAGCCCGGGACGGGTGGGCAGCGGCGGTAGGGGGGCCGCGCCCGGCGCCGCTGCCGCCGCTCACGCTGCTGGCCCCGCCGGCTACAGCGCCGTGGGCACCAGGTCGCCCCACAGCGGCGCTCCCTGCCCGCCGGTGTGGCGGCTCGGCGCGCTCGCCGCCGACGGTTCCCACCCCGTTGCCAAAGGCGACGGTCGAGCGCCGACCGGGCGGTCCTAGCAGGCCGGGCCTTCGTGGCAGCGTAGCGGCGCTTATGGGCAACCCGACGGACGGGGCGTGCGGATTGGATGATCGGGGGCGGAGTTGGAACGCGAGCGCTCCGGCAAGGCGGCTCGATCACGGTGGAGTCGAAGGGGTTGAGGGATACTCCGCTCCTCCGACTCGCGTTCTGACACGTCACGGCATCCACGCTAGCCGAGCTTAACCCCATACGTTCGCCCACACCGACCATTGTTCTCACTTGCCGCAGGCCACGCTCTCTTGCCTTCACAGACACCCCCGCCAACCCATGGCGTTGATGGTCAAGGGCGATGACGTCCCCGGACGATCCCACAGCATCGGCAACGCCGCCCGGCGTCACCACTCCTTCTCCATATCCGGAACCAACGTCGATGACCCTGGACCCTGGGGGTATGCGCGCGAAGCGCACGAACTCCGTGCGGATCACCGCCTGGTCGGGCGCAACGCGAGCAGAGACCTCCACGTAGTTACTCCCATGACCAAGCCAGTGCAGGCGATCGAACAGGCGCTCGCGTTCGTCCAGAAGGCCAGACATCTCGACCGCCTTTTGCAAGGCATTCCAATGCACCGCCCCGAGCATTGTTAATTGGAGTAGTGCCCGACCCTTGCTCCAACGAACACGTACCCGGCCTCGTTCGACACCGTAAGAAAGGTCTGCACGACAGACCGCGGCCGCCCAAGGGAGGTGTGCATCGCCGCTAACGAAGGACCTCTCTGTTGGTTCGCAGTAAAAGCGGATCATTCGGCCATGCTCATACGTACGCGTGACCGCGTAAACGCGTACCAAAGGGGCTATACCTTGCACGGCCGCAAAGTGATCGATTCGGCGTAGCACTCGGTCCCAGATGGCCTTGCGTCGGCGCCCCCCTCTCTCTCGGGCAACGAGCGCGCCCTCAGCAGCCGCCGTGTTGAGCAGTACGGCCCGTACGGCTTCCCCGACTACGTCAGTGGGCAGTACGTGACGTCCCCAAAGATGTCTCCCGTCGGCTTCTGACCAATATCTTGATATGAGCGGGAGTGCGTGCTCGGTGGATGCAGTTACCATCCATCCAGGTACGTCTCCCAGTGCTCCTGAAACGAAGATGTCCGCGCACACGTCCGCATCCCGCAACAAGCGTACGTCGTCCGCCAAGCGGCCCTGCGATGCCTGCCCCGTGTGCGGTCCCCCCCCGACACCCGTCTTGAAGGGCTGCGGGTGCCATGCGGACATCGTTCGTTCATGATCTGCGGGTTCCCTCCTAACTCAGCGCTCAGATACCAGCGATCCTCAGCCAGAAGTGTCTGCTTTGGGTGGGTTCTTCGCTGTGGGCGGACATGCGAGCGAGGGGCCCCGGCCGAGCGGTCAGGAGCCACGGGCACCGTCGCAGCGGAAGCCAAGCACCCCTGCCGGTCGTCGGGACGGATGCGACCCCTGTCGCTGTTCTTTCGGCGAGGGGAGCGCCTAAAGCCAACATTGGCGCCCTCGTCCGTTCCGCCCGGGAGCACGCGGGGTGGCTGCAAACCGAGCTAGTTCGGTCAAGCGAGGACGTGCCGATGCCTCAGGGCCGGTCTTGGTCGGGCTGCTGCAGGCGCTTCGGCTGGGCTGAGTCGCGACCCGGCCGTCTTGGGGGCGTGCGTGCGCCGCGCCCGTAAGCGGGCTTCGCCTCGCTGCGCAACGCGGTGGAAAAAGGCGTTGTCCTTGCGGAATGGCGACCGCTGCCGTCGCATGCGCCCGCAGCGCACGTTTGGGGTGTACGGTCGCCCCATCCACGCTGCCTTGTTGCCGTACCGCCGCCGGCCGGCCTTGACCCTGGGCCGGGCGGCATGGCACGCTGGCCGCCGCCGCATCTCTCCGTCCCGCTCGCTGCTTCGGGAACCGCAGCCCCGACTATGGACCGGTGAGGGGCGCGCCTACATGCCGCAGCAGATGGATGAGGCCTATGCCCGAGCGGAGTTCTACTGGGGCAGGGAGCCCAACGGCCTCTGCCGTCAAGTGTGCGAACTGATCCCGCCGGAGTCGGCGCGCGGCGGACGCTTGATCGATCTGGGAGCCGGCGAAGGGCGGGATGCCGTGCGGTTTGCCGCTCATGGCTTCACCGTCACTGCCGTCGACGTGTCGCTGCCCGGACTGGAGAAGGCCACGCGCTGGGCCCAGGAGGAGGGGCTCCCCCTGGAGACCGTCCAGGCGAGCATCCTCGATTACCGCATCCCCCGCGGCTGCGCCGTCGTCTACGCGAGCGGGACACTGCACTACCTGCCGCCGGAGCGCAGGGTGGCTGTGTTGGCCCAATACAAGGACGCCACCGCGCCGCACGGGGTGCACGCCTTCAATGCCTTTGTGGAGAAGCCCTTCATCCCTGCGCCTCCGGACTACGCGCGCGACGAGTACTTCTTCCGTTCGGGCGAGTTACTCGGTACCTACTGGGACTGGGAGATCCTCTTCTGCCATGAGGAAATCTTCCCTTACCGCTCCGGCGGCGTACCGCACCGCCACGCGCTGAACACGCTGATCGCCCGGAAGACGGCGTGAGCCCAAGACGACTACGAGGTGGGATACCGCTGCGGAGGGCCGCATGACCGAAGAGCGCGCCAGCATCTCCCCGCAGCCGCCGCGGCGTCCGCGCTCTCAATCGGGCTGCTGCTAGTACTACCCTGGGCACTTCCTGATATTAGGAACAACGACAGGCCTCGCGGCCCAGTGCGTGTACGTTCATCGCAGCAAAACGCCTTTGCCGGCGTCATGACCACTTCTTCACTGCCCCCGCCGCCACCACATACTGCCAACGCTAAGGGCAGTACTAGAAAACGCGGCGTAGTGCCCGTACGCGCGCCGGCGGCCGTTAAGGGCGTCGACGCGGGCAGCGGACGGCACAGAGAGCGGTCAACCCCATGCGTCCCGGGTGTCGAGGTGGCGCCGGGGAGCGGCTCGACCGTGGTCGTGTCTGCAGAGCCCTTGCCAGATCTCCTCTATGGAGGATAATATCCTCCATAGAGGAGATGCCTCCCATGCGCGAAGGTACGTCCCGCCTCGCGAGCGGCTTGGACATGGTCGGTCTCGGCCAGCGGATCCGGGACGAGCGCCTGCGCCGTGGGTTCTCACTGGAGGACCTGGCCGCGCACGCGGGCGTCAGCCGCAGCATGCTCTCGGAGGTGGAGCGTGGCGGCAAAGTGCCCACGGTGCTGCTGCTCGACCGCATCGCCACGGGGCTCGGCACCAGCATCGCGCGCCTGTTGGGCGACGAAGAGCCCACCCGGGTCATCGTACGTCGCCACGCGGAACAGGACGCCGTGCGCGACCCAGCGGGTTGGGAGCGGCGCATCCTTTCGCCGGTGCTTCCCGGGGTGGAGTTCGAGTTGATGCGCACCCGCATCCCCCCGGGCGTCGACGCCGGGGCGTTCTCGCCGCACGCCCCCGGCTCGCGCGAGTACCTGGCCGTGGAGGCTGGCCACCTGCGCCTGACCATCGACGGAGTGGCCTACGTGTTGCACGCGGGGGACAGCATCTACTACGCCGGCGACTGCGTACACGCCTTCGCCAACCCCGGGGACGAGCCATGCGTCTACTACCTGGCCATGGATGTCGGCGGCAATCCCGCGCGCGGGCGCCATCGGCCGGTCCGTGGTGCGGCTGGTGCTGGTCCCGCGTAAGCGTGCCACGGCGTAGCCGGTTGCGCCGCCGCGGAAGGCGGAGAACGGACACCTGCACGCCGAGCACGAGGTGCGGCGGTAGCCGAGGCGCGGGACGGCTCCCTATCGCCCGTCCACTCGCGCGGTGGGAGCCGGTTCCTCACCCGACGGCGCGAAGGAGCCACGGGCAACCGGCACAGGCCGGTTTGGGGCGGCACGGACGGCGGATGTCCGGGTTTGGCAGGCCATCCGGCCACGGTGACACCACGACTGAGGGGGCTTGAATTTGGCGGCGCTCGATGTCCCGGCGGAGACCCTCCGCCAACTCGGTTACCGTGCGGTGGACCTCGCCGTCGACCACCTCGCCGCGATGCGGGACCGGCCGGTGTTCCGCCCCATGCCGCCTGCGGCCCGCCACGCGGTGCTGGAGCAACCCCTACCCGAGACCGGGGAGGACCCGGAGGCCCTCCTGCAGGCATTCGCCGAGCGGGTCCTCCCCTACCCCATGGGCAACGGGCATCCACGCTTCTTCGGTTGGGTGAACTCCCCGCCCGCCCCCCTTGGCGTTCTGGCGGAACTGTTGGCCGCCGCCCTGGACCCCAGCTGTGCCGGCGGCGACCACGCGGCGATCTATGTGGAGCGGTGCGCCGTGCGCTGGCTGATGGAGATGGTGGGGTTCCCAGTGGCTGGCAGCATGGGGCTGCTCGTGAGCGGCGGATCGGTGGCGTCGTTGACCTGCTTGGCGGCGGCCCGTCACCGGGCGGCCGCCGACGACGGCTGGAGCGTGCGGGCCGATGGCCTCCAGGGCGCCCACCCGCCGCTGACGCTCTATATCTCGGAGGAGGGCCACAGCTGCCTGCGCAAGGCCGCGGAGTTGCTGGGGCTCGGGTCGGCCAACATCCGGGTGGTGCC
>DAHWHT010000035.1 GCA_027335515.1 Clostridia bacterium | reverse complement strand
GGGCTGTGACGGTGAGCGTCGTCGTCCCGCCGTCCGCGATGAGCGTCGTGGCGCCGGCCGTGAGGGAGAGCGAGGCCACCGCGGTGGGAGGCGGCGTGAAGGTGGCGGTGGCGGAGGCCGCCACACCGTCGGCCGCCGCCGTCACCTGCAAGGCCCCCGCCTGCGTCGAGGTGAGGGCGAGGCTCGCGGCGCCCGATGCGTCCGTCGTCGCGGACGAGAGGCAACCCCACCCGCCGTACGAGCAGCCGCCCGCCCAGACGCCCCCCGTCGCCGAGAACGACACGGTCACCCCCGCCAGGGGCAGGCCGTCCGTGCCGGTCACGGTGGCCGTCACCGTGACCGGGCTCACCCCGTCCGCCGGCGCGCTCGCCGGAGCCACGCGGATGCCGACCGCCCCGACCTCCCCCGGGGGTGTGAAGGTGAGCGAGGTGGTGTCCTGCAGCGGAGTCCAGCCCCCATCCTGCTGCTGCATCCAGGCGATGGCGGTGATGCGGGCGGACCCCGCGGCGGACGAGGTCAGGGTCTCGGACACCTGCCCGGCAGCGTTGGTGGTCAGCAGGTCCCAGGTGTAGCCGTCCTTCAGGAGGCCCAGGCTTGTCTCCAGCGCCACCTGGACTCCCGCCAGGGGCGCCCCGGCCGTGTCGTAGACGGTCGCCGTCACGGTCGCACGACTGGTGCCGTCGGCCGGGACGGCGGCCGGCGCGACGCCCACCTGGATGGAGCCGGGCGTCGCCGGCACAAAGCGCACCGGGGCCGTGGCCGCCGCGGCCCCGCTCTCCGCCTGCAGCAAGGTCAGGCCGGGCGCGGAGGAGCGGAACGCGGCTGCGGCCGTGCCGCCCGCGCCCGTGCTGAGCACGGCCCGCTGGCCCTGCCAAACCCCGCCCACGAAGATCACTCCGGCATCTCCCGCAGAGATCCATTCGGTCTGCAACACCACCAGCGCGCCGGGCAAGGGAGCGCCCGCGCCGTCGTAGACGGCCGCCACCACATCCGCCTCGCTCGTGCCATCCGCCGGAACGGTGCCGGGCGAGGCGACAAGCGCCACCCGCCCGGACGCCGACGGGGTGAAGGTGACGGTGGCGGTGACCGACTCCCCGCCCACGGTCGCCGTGACGACGGCGGTCCCCGCCGTGGCGGAGGTGAGGACGAAACTCGCCCGGCCCTGGCCGTCGGTCAATACCGTCAGGTCCGAGCCCGTCTCCACGTAGCGGGGATAAAGGAGGCTCCCGAGCGTGGTGCTGACCTGAATCTCCTGGTTGGCCAGGGGCGCATCCCCCACCGTCACGGTTAGGCTCGCCCCGCTCACGCCGTCGGCGGGCACGCTCGTCGCCGAGGCAGCCAGGGTCACCGGCTCCGCCGGGGTGAAACCGACCGTGGCCACCGCCTCCGCCGCCGGGACCTCGGAGGCATGGCTCCAGTATCCGTTCGGGTTGCCCAGCCAGGGAACGGCCGTCAGGGTGCTGACGCCACTTGCCTCCGGCGCCGTGAGGGTGAGGGTGGCGATACCCGCGGCGTCCGTCTCGACGGTCACGCCCTCGGCACCGGGCGAACCGTTCAGCAGCGGGGACGGCCCCCTGCTGAAGACCGTCACGTAGGTGCCGGGCAGGGCCGCACCCGCCGCGTCGTAGACGACCGTCGTCACCGTGGCCGTCGCCGTGCCGTCGCCGGGAAGGATGCCCGGGGCGACCGAGAGTCTGGATGAGACGGGGCCAGAGGGGCTGAAGGCGACGGTCGCCGCCGCAGCAGCGCCCCCGGCCGTCGCCACGATGGTGGCCGTACCCGTGGTGGAGGAGGCGAGCGCCAGGGATGCCTGCCCCGCCGGCCCGGACCCCAGCGTCCCCGCAAAGCTTGCCGCCTCGCCCGTCGCCACGGTCGCCGTCGCCCCCCAGGGGCAGTTGCCGTAGGGACCGGCGTTACAGAAGGTCCCAATGGTGGTCGTGAAGGTCACCGGCACGCCCTGCAGCAGACCCCCGGCCGTGTCGTAGACCAAGGCCGTCACCTTTGCGGCCGTGCCCCCGTCCGCCGGGACGCTCCCGGGAGCGGTCGCGAGTACGATCCGGCTCGGCGGCGCGGCCGTGAAGGTGACTGTGGCCGTCGAGGATGCCGATCCGCTGCTCGCTGCGACCGCCGCCGTGCCCGGGGTGCCGGAGCTCAGGCTGATCGAGGCCTTTCCCGCGGCGTCGGTCGTGAGGCTGGCCGTGGTGCTGCCACCGGTGCCCGCGAACGAGCCGAGCGTGGTGCCAATGTCCACACTGGCGCCGGGGAGGGGCGCCCCGCTTGGGCCGTCCACGGTGACCATGAGGGTCGCCGCGGTGAGGCCGTCCGCCGGCACGCTGGCCGGACTGGCAGTCAGGAGCACCGAGCGCGTGGAGGCCCCCGTCGCGGTGAAGACGACCCCCGCCGCGCCCGCGGCGGACCCCGAGCGGGCCGTCACCGCCGCTTCGCCCGCCGTGGTGGAGGTGAGGCTTGCCGCCGCTTGTCCGGCTGCATCCGTGCTCAGCGTCAAACTCGTTTCGCTACTCGTGGGACTGAAGCTGCCGAGGGTCGTCGTCAGCGTGACGGGCACATCCGGGAGCACCCACGCCGCCCCGTACACCGTCGCGGTCACCGTGGCGGCGCTCGTCCCGTCCGCCGCCACCGCCCCAGGGGAGACCACCACGACGACGGACGTCACGGCGGCCGCGGTGCTGAAGACCACCGCCGTCGAGCCTGACACGGAGCCGGCCGCCACCGTCACCACGGCCGTACCGGAGACCTTCGAGGTGAGGCAGCCCACTGCCTCACCGGAGGCGCCGGTCCTGAAGAAGGGCCCCGCGCCGGGACCCAGGCAGGGACCAATGGCGCCGAGGGTCGTCGCCCAGGTCGCGTCGGCGTCCGGGATGACGAGGCCCTGTCGGTTGTAGACCGTCGCCGTCACCGTGGCCAGGCTCGATCCGTCCGGCGGCAGCACCGCGGGCGTCGCGCGCACGGCGACGCTCTGCGGGGCCGTGGTCAGCGCCGTGAACGCCACTTGTGCCGCGGCCGCGGCAGATCCCGCCGTCGCCGTCACGGCCGCCGTCCCGGCGCTCGTCGAGGTGATGGTCACCGTGGCCTGCCCGGAGGCGTTGGTCGGGGCGGAACGCGCCCCCAGCGTCCCCAGCGTGGAGGAGAAGGCGACCGCCACCCCTGCGCCCACGACGCCCGTGGCGTCATACACCGTCGCCGTGACCGTCGCCGCGCTGGTCCCGTCCGCAGGGACGCTCAGGGGCGAGACCGAGAGGAACACAACCTTCGGAGCGGTGCCCGGCGCGACGAAGGTGACCGCCGCACTCCCCGACACCCCGCCGGCCGTCGCCGTCACCGCCGCCGTGCCCGGATTCGTGGCAACAAGGGAAGCCGTGGCGACGCCGTGGACGTCCGTCGTCACGCTCTTTGTCGCCATGGTGGAGCCGGGGACGAAGCCGCCGAGCGTGGTGGCGAGATCCACGGTGATCGCCGGCAGGACCGCGCCGGCCGCATCGTACACGGTGGCCGTGACCGTGGCCGCGCTCGTCCCGTCGGCGGCCACCGCCGTCGTCGGCGCCGCCACCACCACCACCCGCGCCGGGGCATCCGCGGCGGGGAGCGGTGCCGTGAAGGAGACCTGCGCACTCCCGCTCGGCGCTCCGTTCGTCGCCGTCGCCGTCACCACCGCCACACCCGTGGCGGTCGAGGTGACCGTGACCACCGCCTCGCCCTGGCCATCCGTCACGGCACTCGGCGCCGAGAGCGTGCCGAGCGTGGTGGCGAAGGACACGGGGATACCCGCGACGGGCTGCCCCGAGCCGCTGGAAACGCTGGCGGTCACCGTGGCGCTCGTGCTGCCGTCGGCGGGCACGCTCGCCGAGGAGACCGTGACGGTGATCGCCGCCACGCTACTCGACGCTGCCGCCACCGTCGGCGTGTACGCCTGTAGGAGTGAGAGCACCATGGCGAAGACCAGCGCAAGACTCATCCACCAGCCCCGGCGACGTGCAATCCACGAACCCTTGCGGCGGCAAGGGCGTGACCGCGGCGTCTCGCCGGCTGGGCCACTCCCCGTTGCTGCGCCCTTCGCCGCTGTGGTCTTGGCGGACCTCCGTGACACCATCAGGCCACCTCGTCCCCAAAAACCCGTTCCACCGGTTTGCCGCACGGTTCTGACGGCGCCCCAAACCACGCGCACGTCATCGGCCCACGGGACTTCGGATGGAAGCGGACGGGCGACGGACGAAAATCCTCTCGATTCATTTCAACCGCTGCGGTGAACGGACCATACCGCGTGCGGATCGCCCAGACCGGCGGGCCGTTGGGAACGGGCCGCGCCCCCTGCCCGGCACCCGGCCCGCTCTCCGCCAGTACCCGTTGCAGGAAGCCGGCCAGCCTGTCCCATTGCCGGAAGTAGGCGTGCCGGCCGCTCACGGTGTGCCGCCCCTCGCCCCGGCCGCCACCGAGCAACACATACCCCACGGCGGACGGTGAACAACCGCAACTGCGGCGTGCTGGCAGATGCGCGCACCAACCCGACAGGGGCTCCCTCTTCGGCTTCAGCCGTGCGCGCAGTGTACCAACGCCACCGTTTCAGAAGCGTTTCAAGGAAGGACGCGCCGGAACACGTTCGCCGACGGCCCCCGCACGGGCAAACGATGTGGCGACCGGCCTTGTAGAAGCCGCAGTCGGAAGACACGTCGAAGTATGTCGAGAGAAAGTTGCCGCCGTTTGGTGCCCGTCCCATCTCCGAGCCGACCGAACCCCCGCCCGCTTCAACGCCGGAAGTCCTTGTTTCAGAGGGAGGATCTCCGGTAAAGAGCGCATTCGTGGCCGCCGCATCTCCTCAAGGGCAGGTGCCAGAGCGGAGCCGCACCTCGCCTGGGGCGGATACGACCGAGCGATCAGGGAGAGGGAATCGGATCGTGGCGTGGAACCGCGCGGCAACCGCATGGAAAGGGATGGAATGAACCGGCTCTCGGAGGCTCGACACAGCGGTGCGGCGCCGTAGCGCCTCCGCGCTCGGAGCCCGCCCGCCTCGCGAGGGTCTTCAGACATGGCGGGACAGTCGAGGGTCACCAGATCGGAGGTCGCGACGCTGCCAAGCGAGGCATCGGCGGCGGCGAGGTTCGAAATCAGGCTCTTGGGACCGTTTCAGGTCCTGGTGGACGGCGTGCCGATCGAAGCCGGTCTGCGCGGCAGTGCAGCCCGGCTTTTGGCTGCCTTGGCGTTGCACCCGGGCCTCCCCGTGGCGCGCAAGCACGTGGCGGAACTGTTCTGGCCGGACTCTGCCGGATCCCAGGCCCGCACCAACCTACGCTTGGCCATCCACGCGCTGGGCCGGTCGCTGCCGGGGGCGGACCGCTGGCTGGCGCTGCGCGGCCGTGCGCTCCGCTGGCATCCCGAAGCCGAGGTCGAGGTAGACGTGGGGCGCTTCCGTACGACGGCGAGCGCGGCAACGGAACGCTCACTGCAGTTCGCCATCGACCTGTACCGCGGGGAACTGCTCCAGGGCTGGAAGGACGAATGGCTGCAGAGCGAGCGCGCCGAGTTGCGGCAGGTCTTCGTGCGCGCATTGGCGCGCTTGGCGGACATCCAGGAAGCCGCCGGTAGCTACAGCGATGCGATCCGATGCGCCGAACGCTTGCAGGCCGATGATCCGCTCGGCGAGGAGCACGTGCGGCGCCGGATGCGCCTTCGCGCGTTGCTCGGTGATCGGGCGGGGGTGGAGGCGGTCTACCGCGCGGCGGCCGCCCTGCTGCGGCGCGAGTTGAACACCGACCCTGCCGAACAAACGACCGAACTTTACCACCGACTGACGACAACCTTGCAACGGCCAACGGGGAGGCCGGCCGCTAAGCGACACGGCCGGTCGCACTCCCCGGTGGGTCCTGCACGCCTGGGCGATGCGGTCGAAGACGTGGAAAGCCAGTCCTTCGTCGGTCGCCCGCAGGAGCTGGAGTCCTTCCGGCGCTGGCTGACGGCGGCCGACTCCGCAGGGGCCGTGCTGGACGTGTTCGGGCCAGGCGGGGTGGGCAAGAGCACCCTGCTGCGCGCCTTCGCCCGCCTGGCCCGGAAACTGGGCTGGCCCACGCTTGTGGTGGATGCGCGAGACATCTCCTGCACGCCGGCCGGCTTGGCCGCCGGGCTGGGCGCCTCCTCCGAGGGACGCGCGCTGGCCCGGCTCAACCGCCTCCGCCCGCTTCTGCTGCTGGACACCTGCGAGGAACTGGGGGAACTGGACCGCTATCTACGCGAGCACTTGCTGCCCCGGCTCGATCCGCGGGTGCGTGTCGTGATGGCCGGACGCCACTCCCTGGGCGCAGCCTGGCGACTGGACTCCCCCTGGCGCCGCCTGGTCTTCCCCCTTCCCGTCAAGGGGTTCACAAACGAGGAAACCGATGCATACCTCCGGCTTCGCGGCATCGCCGACGCGCACTTGGTCGAGCAGCTGACGGAAGCGACGGGCGGCAATCCACTCGCCCTGTCGCTGGCGGCCGACCTGGTGACGCGGCTGCGGATCAGCGACCTGCGCGCGGCCGAAGGCCCCTGGCGGTTGACGGTTCATGACCTGGTGAACCGGTTGCTGGGGGATGTTCGCGACGAAGGGTTGCGCGAGCTGATCGAGGCCGCCGCCATGCTGCGCAGCTTCGACCGGGGCTCCTTGGCCGCAGTAGCGGGACGAAAACCCAGCGGGGCGACCTTTGATGTCTTGGCGCATCTGTCGGTAGTGCGGCCCGACGCCCACGGACTCATGCTGCACGACGACGTGCGGCGGTTGGTGATCGACGATCTGCGCTGGCGCGACCCCGCACGCTTCGCCACGTTGCACCTGCGGACGCTGGCACACGTCCGAACCCGGATGGCGGCCGCGACGACGTTTGAAGAGCGCGCTCATCTTTTCACGGAACATCTGTATCTGTGCGAGGGCGCCGTGGTGCGATCGGTGGCGTTCGAGCCGGAGACACCGGGACGCATCTGGACCGAAGACGGGCGGGCAGAGGACCACGACGACATCCGGCGGATCTGGCAACGCTGGCTGCTGCGTGTCACCGGAGCGCCGGGCGATAGGGTGCTCGCGCAGGCCCTTGAACGGGCACTGCGATGGCCAGGTACGCGCCTGCGGGTTGCAAGGCGCCAGGACGGGGTACTCGTCGGCTTTGGCGCCGTCCTACCCATCTGCCAGCAGAGCCTGCCCATCCTTCTGGCCAGCCCAAACAGCGCCGCCGTGCTGCGGAGCCGATGGAGCGAAGAGGAACTGCGAGGGTTGCCGCCTTCGGCCGACGACACGCGGCTGTTCTTCTTCCGCTACCTGGCGCATGACGATCGCGAGCAGGATAGCGATGCTGTAAGGGCGGCGCTGGTGCGCGACCTACTGCCGGTGCTGAGTCTGGGCGGAGCCTACTACGTGTCGGTCGCCGAGCAGCGGGTGAAGGCGCTGGTGGAGGCACTGCGTTTTCGGCGCCTGCCGGGGAGTTCCTGTTTGCTGGACGGTGCGTGCCTGACGGAAGACGGGTACGAGATCGATCTGATCCAAACCGGATTCGATGCCTGGATTGACTCTCTGGTGGCACGCACCGCCGAACTGCCCCAGGATGTCGCACCCGGGGGGCCCAGCCGATGAGCGCCCTACCTGCCATCCACCCCAATCCTGCGGAACAGCGCCGAGTGCTGCTCTTCTCACTCCTGGGCACAGTGTTCGACGGCGCCGATTTCGCCGTCTTCATCTTTTTCCTCGCACCGTTGGCCGCCCGCTTCCGCGTCACGCTGGTCGCCATGGAAGGGATACAGGCAGCCAGCTACCTGGCCGGCATCGGGGGGGCCATCCTCTTCGGGTTGCTCGCCGACCGCTTCGGCCGCCGGCTGGGCCTGACGCTGACGGTGGTGGTCTACAGCCTGGGCACGCTCGCCTCGGCCTTCGCCCCCAGCTACACGGCGCTGTTTGTCTGGCGCATCGTGGCCGGCACCGGGATTGGCGGTGAAGCGGGACTGGCGATCGCCTACCTGAATGAGGCCTGGCACCCGCGCCGCCGCGGCGTCGCCACCGCCTGGCTGCAGAGCATGTTCCTCGTCGGCTCCGCCATCGCCACCGTGCTCTTCACCTCAACGACCGCACGCTTCGGCGCGGATGCGTGGCGGTGGGCGTTCGGCCTCCTCGGCGTGGCGGTGTTGCTTGCCGGCGCCCTGCGGCTCTGGATGCCGGAGTCGCGGGCCTGGCTGGCTCGGCAGGCAAGGCCTCGTGGCCAAGCCGCATCCGGGTCCGCGGGCGCCTTGCGCGCGCCGGGACTGCTGCGCCTCACGCTCCGGCTGGCAGCCCTGATGACGGGCACCTTCTTCGCGGCGTACGCGGTCGAGACGTACGCACCCAGTGCCCTGCTCACGGTGTATCGCTTGTCGGCCGCGTCGGTCGGCGACTTTGCCTTCTTGGGGCTCACGGTCATCTTCGCCGCCTACCTCTGCTTCGGCGGTCTTTCCGACCGCTGGGGACGCCGGCCGACGCTGGTCGCTGCCGCATCGGTCGGCGGCTTTGGCTTCATTCTCTATGCATGGCTGTTGGCCTCTGGCGCGGACCTGGGGGTGCATCCCGGCCGGCTGCCTGCCCACACACTCGTGGCGTTGCTGTGGATGCTGGCAGCGGCAGCGCCTCTGGGGGTTCAAGGCACGTGGGCGGCCGAGCTCTTCCCGACCGAGGTGCGCGCCACGGCCGTCAATGCAGCCTACTACGTTGGCCGAGGGTTGGGTGGCGGCCTTGCTCCCTTGGCTGCCCTGGCCCTGGTGCAGCACCTGGGAGGCGGCCTGCGACTGACGATGACGGTCGGCCTGCTGGGGCTTGTCATGGCGTTACCGCTGGCCATGCAGCTCCCGGAGACACGCGGCGCGCCATTGCTACTCACTACGAACGATAGTGGACCGCGGAAAGTGGACAGGGGAGCCGGGAGTCTGTAGGCAATCCGGGACCGCATGAGGAAGCGGTACTTAGCGGCAGTTCAAGGCGGATGTCATCCTGAAGGTGCTGCGGGGGAGAAGACCCTGGCGCAGATCGCCTCGGAGCGTGGGGTTCATCCGGCGATGATCGGGCGGTGGCCAACTTGGACGCAGGTGCGACCACGCGGGCAATGATCAGGGCCACGAGGCGATCGCGGACATCGGAGGGCAAGGGGTCAAGGAGCCGGTCGAGTTCGAGGCGGCGCAGCATGGCGCCGACGGCGGCCACATGGCCATGGTGCCAGGACCGCCGGACTTCCAGAGCCTTGTGGTCTGGGACGTACTTCTGGCCGTGGAGGGCGGCGCGGAGGATGGCGATGGCCTCTGGGGGAAGGGCGCTGAGGTTGCCGAGGGTCTGCTGCTTAACCTTGCCGTTCTCGCGATAGGAGCGGCGCAGGAGGTAGCTGGTGTAGACCTTTTCCTTGTAGCGCGTTTTGATCTCCGCGACGTAGACGGAGCCACGCTTACTTGCCATGAGGGAATGGTAACACTTCGTCGGTGCCTCGTCCAGTGAACTGCCCGCTTTTACTGTCTACACTTGCCGGCAGTGCAGGGCCAAGAAATGGCGCAACGGCAGGCAAAACAACCGTTTTTGCCGGCGTAACTTCGGCCTAGAGTTGCGGCGCAATCTGCACTTCCGGTCCACCCCCACGTGCGTGGGGACGACGCGCGACATCGCGGCGCTGCGGTCCCTCTACCGGGTCCACCCCCACGTGCGTGGGGACGACGCGACATCGCGGCGCTGCGGTCCCTCTACCGCGGTCCACCCCCACGTG
>DAHWHT010000027.1 GCA_027335515.1 Clostridia bacterium | reverse complement strand
CGCCCGCCTCCGAATCCCCCGACCCATCCACCCCGACACCCCGCCGGGAAGCTCCCCCCTTGGTCGTCTCCCTTGGTCGTCCCCCTTGGTCGCACCCAAGAACCAACGGTTCAGCCCGCCGCGGCCTGCCGCCAGAGGGCGAGCAACTGGTCGAGGCGGACCAGGCGGGCCGACGGGCCGAGTTGCTCCGCCAGGCGCTGCACATCCTGCGGGGTGAACTTCCACGCGTCCACGTAGAGATTGACGAATACCGGGTGGCTCAGCGGCGCCGCGCGGTAGCCGCGCACCTGCAGCCCGCCGACGTGGACCGTGGCGGGTCCGGTGGGCTGCAGCGTGAGCGAAAGGGGGCCGCCGCCCTGCAGCGGCACCACGTAGCGCACCGCCTGCGCCGCCTGGTGCAGATGATAGGCGAGGGACACACCGCCACCCTTGCCGCCGCCCCGCATCACCAGGGTCACGCCGCCGGATCCACTCAGTTGGAACTGGACCCGCGCCTGCGGGTAGCCGGCGGCTCGTCCCACGGTGAACCGCAGCCCCCCGGCCGCCCCGGCGGGTTCCGCCCGCGAAAAGACGGCCCCCATCCCGCCCGCCAGCAGCGACGAGCCGGCCGGGGCGTGCTGGCTGAGCCGGCCGCGCACGCCATGGGCCAGGTTGGTGGCCGCAGCCCGCAACGTCCCTCCCTCGTAGGGCTGCAGCAGACGCAGCGCCGCGGACACGCTCCCCGGGAAACCGGCGTTCTGCACGGCGACCGTACCGTCCAGGCGCCGGATCCAGGGGGCGCCGCCCATGCCGAGCAGCAGCGCCCCCGGATGCAGGGTGTGCGCATACGTGGACAGGGCGCTCCCGCCGGTCGGCCCGTAGTTCCACACCTCGTCGTAGCGGATATCGGTGCGCGCAAGCAGCGGCTTACCGAGCGCCAGCAGCCGGGACAGCCCCCGGCCCCAGCTGGCCGGGTAGAAATAGCCGGGACCGGAAGGACCGGACACGAACAGGTTCGCCGACGTCGCCGTCCGGTAGTAGTAGTTGAGGATCGTGGGCGCCGCCTGCGCCGCCCAGGGCTGGATGGTGTAGGCGGCCGGGGCGTGCCGCCGCCCGGGGGACAGCCACAACTGCCGCAGACGGTGCTGGTCGAACTGCATGTTGTCGCCGTCGCTGAACTCCACGGAGACATACAGGCGGTCGGCCAGCCGCGGCAGCGCCGGGGGCGCGGTCTGGTGCCGTTGCGCAACCTGGGGGAAGGCGCCGAACACGGAAAGGTTGTCGAAGAAATCCGTGGCCACGGTGAAGTGGTGGTAGCGGCTGGCCAGGCCGACGCCCGCCGGCTCGTTCGTCCACCAGCCGAGCACGGGCGTGTCCCCAGGAGATGACTTGAGGATGCGCTTGAGCAGGGCGCGCTGGGTGGGCCGGCGCGGGTGCAGCCAGAAGACGAAGCCGCGCGTCGCCACCGCATACTCCCGCAGGTTGCCGGCGATCCCGGGGCTGAGGCTGAACAGCAGCCGGTGTTGGGTGTGGGCCCACAGGTGCCGCATCGCCCAGTCGTACGCCTGGACTCGGGAGGTCCAGTGCATCCCCGTCAGATTCCGCAGCACCTTCAGGTGGAAGGGGGCCCCCTCAAAGGTGGCCGCCAACTGCGGTGTGACCAGCATCCCCCGGTCCACGCCGGCCACCGTGGTCGCGACGTTCAACGATGCGGGGACCGCCGGGTCATAGACCACCAACCCGCGCACCGCGCCGGGAAAGTGCCGCAGCACGGCGCAGACGTAGCGCACACCGGACACGGCGGCCAGCGGCGCCTGCCCGCAGGCGGCGCTGCGGCCTGCCGGGACCGCCAGCGTCCGCCGGCTCACCCCAGGCAGCGCGTTTTGCGCCCAGAAGGCGTCCCCGGCGCTGTGTTCCACATACAGGCGCGGCCGCGGCCGGTTGAGGTTCCCTTCCAGCGACGACAGCGCCGCCACCGCCGCGGGGTCCGTGACCCCGGCGGCAGGCAGGATCCACAACCGGTGAATGGTCTGGAAGCGCGGAAAGACCCGGGAGGCCGGCCAGCGCAGCGCGCCGCCACACCCGGTCAGCACCAGGGTCAACCCCGCCAGCAGCGCCGTCCGGCCGCAGCGGCGAACCATCCCCCGCGCCCACCCCACGCCAACGCCCCCCTGACCGCACATCCCCGTCCCCGAAAGCCGCGGGCCCCACCGCGCGATCGCCGCGACCCGCCAAGGGAACGACCGTCCGCGGCCCGCTATTCTCCGCCCGGCGCTGCGGTTCCCGCCCGACCGCCAACACCCCGATGGGACGCCAATGGCGCGGGCCCCAAAGGGCCTGCGCCATTGGACGACTTCGCTGGTGCATGCGCGCCGCTCGGCTGCGGGACCGGACCCGAACCGCCTAGGCCGCACGTCCCGAGGAGGCCCGCTACCGCGCGGTACGGCGCCGCGGCAGCAGCCCGAGCCCTGCGGCCACCGCGGCCAGCCCGCCGATGAGCGGCAGGATGCCGGATCCGGTCTTCGGAAGGCCGGCTGCGGGCTTGGACGCCTTGGTCGTGGCGGCGGCCGTCTTGCCGCCCCCGGCGCCCGCAGCCGCCGCGGTGCTGTCCGCCGCCAGGGTCACCGAGGAACCCAGGACGCAGGTCACGTCCGTGAAATAGATGTTCAGATTACCCGTCTGGTTCTGATAGCGGACCTGCACCTGCGGCGGACCGGGCCAGGGCTTGGCCCCCACCTTCTCCGTCTCCGTGAACACCGTGGGCGTCGATGAGAGCGCCACCGGCGCGGTGAGATGATCCCCACCGTTGTTGCCGGTCCAGATGTCTTCCGCGATGGTTCCAGAACCCATGGCCTTGAAGCCGCAACTGATGGTCTGCCCCGGGGACAGGTTGGCCATGGTGTAGGAGTACCAGGCCGAGCCCGGGCCGGGGGTGTGGCTCTGGACGTTGTCCGAGACCCAGTGGAACCACCACGTTCCATGCAC
Organism: Clostridia bacterium; assembly: GCA_027335515.1. Next base: position 3,618 of record DAHWHT010000027.1, on the reverse strand, counting down.
CTGGACACCGGTCAGCGGACCCCAACCGCCGGGTGCCGTCCAACCGGTCACCGTCCCCCCCACGCCGCTGGGATTGGTGACCAGATTGCCCGCCGCCCACGCGGGGGCCGCCGCCAGAGCCAGCGTTGCGCACAGAGCCGTACCGGCCAGGACCGCCGAACCCATGCGGAGGCCACGCACCTTCATAACCATACCCTCCCAACCTGCGCAGCGAAGCGATGCAGGGGTCGAGGAACGCGCGACCACCCGGACGGACGCCCAATCGCCCCCTCCCACCACTACGGCCTGTGAGATCTGGTAGATTGCGCCACGCATTCGGCGGCCTGGGAACCGCTCCTGCAGGGGATCGCTCAAACCGCGTCCGAAACCTGGCACGGCCAGCGGCACCCCGGACCGTCGGACGAGGGGGCTGGCGCGCCGGTCTGGAGAACCGACCAACCGCTGTGCGTCCGTCGTCCGGGGGCTGACGGGGAGAGACGCCGCGGGCGGGGGGGCGGCTGGATCGCCGCTCCCCTCGTCCCACGCGCAACGGCGCCGGTTCCAGGAGGGCAGGGCCCAGGAGAAGGCTGCGTGGTCGCGGGCCTCCACGCGCGGCACACCGCGCAGCGCCGCTCCCGCCGTGGGCCGCACCGCCCGCAGCCGCCACCGTGCTCACCGCACCGCCACCGACCGCTTTCGAGTGCAGCCCGAACCCGGCGGTCCGTCGGCAAGCGGCCCACCGTCCAGCGATCCAGTCGGACGAGCCCTCGGGTTCGGCCGACGGTGGTTGGCTGCGGTATCGGCATCGGTTCCGGTGCCGGTGCCGCCGCGCCCCGCGGTGGGACGCCCTTCAGGCCTTGGCCGCGTGGGCCGCCGCCGCGTAGACGCCCACCCGGAAGCGCACGTCGGTAGGAAAGTGGTGGGTACGCACCTGCAACTGCGGCGTCGCGTTGCCGGAGAGGCCGGATGCCGGGAGCGTCACGTTGAGGCTCACCGTCTGCGGGCTGCTGATCAGGGTGACCGGCAGGCTGGTCACATCCTGCTCGCCGTTCCAGACATCGAGATAGGCCACGCCGCTGCCCCAGACCGTCGCCATGAAGGTGTAGGTGGAGCCACGCTTCAGCGTCGACAGCGGAAAGGTCACCCAGTCGCCCTGGGCGGGGACGTGGCTCACCTTGGCGACCGCCCGCCCGAAGCGGGCGCGATAGTGCGCCGCGGCCCCGGAGCCGACGGGTGCCAGCGTGACCGCCTTGCCGTCCGGGCTGTTCATGGCGATCGCCGGGGCGACCCCCGCCGCAAGGTTCACCGCACCGCTGGGCGGCACAAAGGTGGACCCGGGGGGTTCGGAGAGGTTTCCCGCCCCGTAACCCGTCGCCGACAGCCGGTCGACCACGGGCGCCCGCACGTTGCCGAACAGCAGGTTGCCGATCACGGCACAATCCCCGACGGCGACGCCGAGCACGTGGATGCCCACCTCCTGGCCCGGAGTCTGGAAGATCCCGGGGTCGTTGCCGACGATGCAGTTGGCGACGCTCACGTAGCTGGCGCCGCCCTCGATGCGGATGCCGTCGGAACCCCGCTGGGCGGTGTTGTTGCCGACCACCTGCACGCCGACCAGGGAGACCCCCAGGGCCTGGTCGGTGATGAGGATGCCATGTCCGCCGCAGTTGGCCGCCTGGCCGCCCAGGACGCTCACCCCGCGCGCTCCGCCGATGGTCAGCCCCGGGCCGGGGCGGTTGGAAAACCAGCAGTTGGAAAACGTGATCAGATTGCCCGAGCGCAAAAGCGCCCCGTTCGCACTGGAATCGAAGTAGGTGTTCTCAAAGCGGAGGTAGTTGGCGCCATCGACCAACAACCCGTAGGCGCCCTGCAGGATATCCGCGTCGGTCAGGTTGAAGGCGCCCGCGGGGAAGTTGCGCAGGTGCACCCCCGCCCCACCGGCCACCTGCCCCAGATTGATGATCCCGCCCGCCAGATAGCAATCGTTGCCCCTGGGCCCCTCGACGCGCACCGCATCGTTGCGCAGGCTGTAGATGTTGAAGCCGCGGATGAACGTGGCCGTCGACTCGTGCACCACGATGCCGTCGTAGCCCTTGCCGGCGCCGTCGACATAGAGGTCGTCCAGAAAGACGGTGAACGCACGGTCCAGATACACCGCGGCCCCGGAGGCTGCGGGCTGGGCCGCGCCGATCTTGATCTGGAAGTTGGCGAGGCGGCTGAAGGAAACGGAGTGGAGCACCACCGCGTTCCCCCCGGCGCCGGTCGCCAGCAGCACGCTGGACAGGCGGTTCTCGCCGACCAGGTCGACGTTCTGCAGCAGTTGGATGCTGCGCACCGCGTAGGTGCCGGTCGGCAGCAGGACCGTGCCGCCGCCGACCTCGTGCGCCGCAGCGATTGCCTTCTGGATCGCCGCCGTATCGTCGTGGTGGCCGTCCCCCAACGCACCGTAGCCACGGACATCAAAGGCACCGCCGGGACGCGGGCCCGTGGCCGTCGCCACCGTGGCCCGCGCCGTCCGCGCCGGACCACATGCCGCCAGGGCCCATCCGGCCGCCCCCAGCGCCGCCGCGGTCACCCCGGCCCGCAAAGCGCCGCGCCGCCGCAGCCCGTCGGGTTCCTCCGCCGCCACGGCCTCAGGCGCGCGCTCCAAGCGGTCGTCCAAGTGCACCGGCTCCCCTGCACCAAGCCATCTGGGATCCCGGCCCACCGGCCAGGCCCCGCGTGAACCCAGATGTTCCAGCGGCGGTGGCGTTCCCCTGCCCGCGGACGCAGACGCGCTGTTGTGGATCGGACCGTCTGGACCCATCCCCCACACCGAGTCTCCAGATGACCGCCGGCTTTGCCCTCGGCCCAACATGGCCCCGGACCGTGACCCCACCTGCGGACAGCGTGATGCGTGGTGCGTGGTGCCGTGCAGGTCGGACCACCGCCCCGCGCGCCCGCACCGCCATCACCCGGGCTGCGACTGCGCCGGCGCTGGCGCGACGGCGTTGGGCCAACCCGTGAACGGCGCCCGAGAGCCGGACGGCGTTCGTCGCCGCAGTGCCCGGGCAGCGAAGGTCGGCATCCCCTCCAGCAGCCTCAGCGCCAAGGCGAATCCACCGAACATCGGGACCGCCGTCGACGTGGCCGCCCATCCGCCACGATCCGACGGTCGGAACGGGGCCCATTCCCCACGTCGGCACGCCCAGCCAGTGCAAACGCACAACAAAGGCGGCAGACCCCAACCCGACGGCGGGCGGCGTCCGCCCGTCGTGACCCATGCGACTGCGGATGTTCGGCACCGCGGCAACGGTGACCACGCGCCCGAGCCAAACAAGAGGCACGGATGCTCTCACCCCTATGGAACGGCCTGGTGTGGTACACTTTCTTCATACTCGGCAGGGCTTTCACACTCCCGTGATATACTGAACGCACGACGCGACGGCAGGTAGGCAGAGAGGCGCGCTGGAGGGTGGGACGATGGCGATGGCCGAGCGGGAAGTCGCGGCGACCGGGGAGCAGCCTGCTCCTGGTGCGCCGCCCGTTGCCCCTGCTGCCCAGGAACTGGGGGGCAGCACCCTCCTGTTCCTCGTGAACCGAATGGACGCCCAGCACAGAGAGGTGCTGGATCGAATCGACGCCGTGGCCGGGAAGCTG
>DAHWHT010000017.1 GCA_027335515.1 Clostridia bacterium | reverse complement strand
TTTCGTGTTCATGGTGGCCGGTGTGTCCCAGATGTATATCACCGGTCCGGATGTGGTGCGGGCCGTGCTGGGTCAGTCGCTGACCCACGACGCGCTGGGTGGCGCGCAGGTGCACGCGGCGCGCTCCGGGGTCTGCCATTTCCTGGAGTCGGACGAGGCGCGGTGTCTGGCGCAGGTGCGGGCCCTGCTCGGTTACCTCCCGGCCAACAATCTGGAGGACCCGCCAACGCAGGCGGCGGCGCCCGATGGGGGACCGGTCCCCGATCTGCGCACCGCCGTGCCGGCCGAGCCCAACCGGCAATACGATATGCGCGCGGTGATCCAGGGCATCGTCGACCCGGAGTCCTTCCTGGAGGTTCACGCGGCCTGGGCCCAGAACGCCCTCGTGGGGCTGGGCCGCCTTGGTGGGCGCCCCGTCGGCGTGGTGGCGAACCAGCCGCGGATACTCGCCGGTTGTCTGGATATCGCGTCGTCGGAGAAGATCGCGCGCTTTGTGCGCACCTGCGACGCGTTCAACCTGCCGCTGGTGACCCTGGTGGACACGCCCGGCTACCTGCCCGGTACGGATCAGGAGCATGGAGGGATCATCCGCCACGGCGCCAAGGTGCTGTATGCGTACGCCGAGGCGACGGTACCCAAGATCAGTGTCGTGGTGCGCAAGGCGTATGGCGGCGCCTACATCGCCATGTGCAGCCGCGGGCTGGGCGCCGACTTCGCGATCGCCTGGCCGGGTGCGGAGATCGCCGTGATGGGTCCGGAGCCGGCCTGCAACATCATCTTCAGGCGCGAGATCGCCGCGGCCCCCGATCCGGCGGCCGCCCGCGATCGTCTGGTGGCGGAGTATCGGGAGACGTTTGCCCATCCGTACGTCGCCGCGGCCCGTGGCTATGTCGACGCCGTGCTGGATCCGGCGGAGACCCGCCCGTGGCTGCGGCGTACGCTCGACGCGCTGGCTCAGAAGCGCCAGGAGCCGCCGGCGCGCAGGCACGGGAACCTGCCGCTGTGAGCGCGGCGGTGGACGCGACCGGCGGGCCGCCGGAGCCGGAGGAACTCTTGGTCGTCCTGGCGGCGGCGGTGCATGCGGCGCGCGGCCTCGGTTTGCGCCGCCCGGTCGTGACCGCGGTGGCGCCGGCCGCGATCGGGCCTCGCGTCTGGGCCCTGGCCGGCCGACTGGATGCGGTGCGGGCCGGCCGCCGGGCGCAACGGCAGACCCACTCGGCTCGCTAGGGGTGTGGCAGCGACGGTGCAGCGGTTGCGGATCACAGTGAACGGTCGGGCGTACGAGGTCACGGTCGAGGAACTCGGACCGGAATCCCCGGCGGCCGCCCCTGCGGGAGGGCCGCCGCCTGCGGTTTCCGCGCCGGCCCCCTCCCCCGTTTCCGCGCCGCCGCCCGCCGGCGCGGGTTCGGACGCGGATGTGCTGGCGCCGCTGCCGGGGGTGGTGACGGAGGTGCGGGTGGCGCAGGGCCAGACGGTGGCGGCCGGGGACGTCCTGCTCGTGCTTGAGGCGATGAAGATGGACAATGACATCCCCGCGCCCCGGGCCGGCACGGTGCGGGAGGTGCGCGTGGACCGCGGGGACCAGGTCGCGGCCCGCCAAGTGCTGGTGGTGCTGGGGTGAGCACCGCCGACAAGGCCGAATCGCGGCAGCGGCTGCAGGCCTGGCGGCGGACCCTGACGCCCGCGGATGTCCGCCGCTTTAGCCGCACCCTTGGCGATCGCCTGCTGGGGTCGCCGTTGCTGCGGCGCTGCGGGTGGATCCTCGCCTACGATGCGCTGGCGCGGGAGCCGCAGACGGCCGACCTGACCCGTGCCCTGCGGGCCGCCGGCGTCGCGCTGGCCCTGCCGCTGGTGGTCGGCCGGGGACTTCAGGCACGGCGCGCCGCTTCGCCCGGCTCGCACTGGGAACTCGCGGCCCTGGCGCCGCTGGATGCTCTGGCCCTGGACGCGGTGCTGGTGCCGGGCCTGGGGTTTGATCGCACGGGTGGGCGGCTCGGCCGTGGCGGCGGCCACTACGACCGCTTCCTGGCCGAGGTCCGACCGGATTGCGTGCGCATCGGGCTGTGTTTTCAGGGGCAACTGACGGCGCGCCTGCCGGTGGATCCCTGGGACCAGACCGTGGATTGGGTTGTGACCGAGTGCGGGCTGTGGCGGGGGAGGCGGCGCGTTGGCGCGGGCGGGTAGCGCGGGGGCACCCCCCGGAGGGGCTCGACCTTCGACGGGTGAAGCGGTGCGGACGGTGTTGGCCGGGGTGCGCGAACGCGGTTGGCAGCACCTGCTGGAACTGGTGCTGGTCAGCGTGCTTTGGTTTGTCTGCCTGCTGGCCACGATCAGCGTCGCCGCCGTCCCGACGATCCTGCACAAGGGTGGCGGCATCCTGGTGGCGGCGGCCTTCGCGTTGCTGCCGTTGCTGTTTGTCGGTCCGGGGACGGTGGGGCTGTTCACGGCGGTGGACGCGATCTGGAGCGGTGAGAACAACGGACCGTTCGATGCCCTGCGCAGCTTCTTCCGCGGTTTTCGCCGCCGCTACCTGCGGTCGGTCGGGCTGGGCGCCTTCTGGGCCCTGGTCCTGGTGAGCATCTATGCGAACGTGGCCGAAGACCGCCATCTGCTGCCGGCCTTCCTGCTGCTGGGCGTGGCGATCCTGCTGCTGTATCTGGTGTTGTTCTTTCTGATGGTCAACACCTACCTGATTCCGATGCTCGCCGTATCCGATCTGTCCCTGTGGCGGGCGCTGCGTCTGGCGGTCTGGGAGTCGGTCGCCAACCCAGTGTTCACGGTTCTGATGCTGCTTGGACCGCTGGTGGTCCTGATCGCGGGGCTGGTCGTGCGCGCGCTGTTTCCGCTGCTTTTGGGCGGGGGCCTTGCGATGTTCGCCACGGCGGCGCTGCGCTTTGCGCCGCTGCGCCACCCCGGCCTGCCGGAACTCGCGGTGTTCGATGCCCCGCTGGACGACGACGCGGATCCCGGCGGCTCGGCGGGTTAGGCGGGGGTGACCGTCGGGGAGGTGGGTGCCCGGGTGGCAACGACTTCGGAGGCAGGACCATGGATCCGGCCACCGGCGCTGCGGCCGGGGGGGTGCATCGGGATCGTGGCGCCGGCCGGACCCCCGGACCGCGCCGCGACCGATGTCGGGGTGGCGGCCCTGCGGGCGCGTGGGTTCGAATGCCGCGTCGGGGACCACGTGTTTGCGCAGAACGGGCTGTTCGCCGGCACGGATGCCGACCGGGCCGCGGATCTGGCGGCCATGCTGTCGGACCCGGAGATCGGCGCGGTCGTCTGTGCGCGGGGGGGATACGGGTCCACGCGTCTGCTGCCGCTTTGGGATCCGGGCTTCCTGGCGGCGCGGCCCAAGGCGCTGGTGGGCTTCAGCGACATCACGGCGCTGCACGCCGCCTGCGCCCGGTTCGGCCTGGTCAGCTTCCATGGGGCCATGGTGGCGGACCTGTCCCTGGAAGGGGCAGGCGCCACCAACCTGGACGCGCTGCTGCGGGCCCTGTGCGACCCGGCCCCGCTGGGAACGCCGCCCTGGCCCGCGGAGTGCACACCACGGGTGCTCTGTCCCGGCACGGCCCGCGGCCGGATCGTCGGTGGCAACCTCAGCCTTCTGGCGGCGACGCTCGGCACGCCATGGGAACTGGATACGGCGGGGCGGCTGCTGTTGCTGGAAGACACGCATGAGCCCGCCTACAGCCTGGACCGCTATCTGGTGCAGCTCACGCAGGCGGGAAAGCTCGCGGCCGCGGCCGGGTTCCTGATCGGTGAGTTGGCCAAGTGCGGCGCGCCGCCCGGTGGGGGAGAGCCGCTTTCCGTGTTCGCCGAGCATCTGGTGCCGCTTGGCAAGGCCTGCGTGGCGGGCTTGCCGCTGGGGCACGGGGTGGTGCGCTGGACGCTGCCCCTCGGGGTGGAGGCCGTGCTGGATACGGCGGGCGGTGGGCTGTGCATCGTGGAGTCGGCGGTCGCGGCCGGCTGAACGGGCGGAGCGGCCGCCAGGGGTGATTGCCGGGAGCGGCCGGCGGGGGGGTATGGATGTGGAACTGGGTCTGGTGGGGCTGCCGCAAAGCGGCAAGAGTAGCTTGTTGGCGCTGCTGTGCGGCGGGCCGCCGAGCGGGCGGGTTGCGGTGGCGCTCGTCCCCGACCCCCGGTTGGACACGCTGGCGGCCATGCTGCACCCCCGCAAGGTTACGCCGGCGCACCTGCAGTTGACGGAGTTGGCTGGCCTGGTGCCCGGCCGGTTGGAACGGGGTGCGCGCAACGCGTTCTTCGAGGGCGTGCGGCGGACGGACGCCCTGTTGCACGTGGTGCGCGCCTTCGAGGACCCGGCGCTGCCGCACCCCTGCGGCGGGGTGGATCCGCTGCGCGACGCGCGGAGCATGGAAGAGGAGTTGCTGCTGGCCGATCTGGAGCGGGTCGATGCGGTGGCGGAACGCCTGCGCAAAAACCGCGCCCGCAGTCGGGAAGAGGAACTCCAACTCGGGGTGTTGGATCGTTGTGCCCAGGCGCTGGGCGACGCCATTCCCGTGCGGCGCGTCGGACTCAACGACGACGACCTGCGTCTGCTCACCGGCTTTGGCCTGCTGACGGCGCGCAGCGCCCTGATGGCCCTCAACGTGGGCGAGGCGGAGTTGCGGGATGCGACGGACCGCTGGCCGGAACTGTGGGCCTGGGCCAGTGAGGCGGGGATGTGGGTCGTCCCCTGCAGCGCCCGGGTCGAGGCGGAGATCGCGGGGTTGGACGGGGAAGACCGGGCGGCCTTCCTGGCCTCCTACGGGTTGCGCGAGACCGGAACCGATCGGCTGGCGCGGGCCGCCTATGCCGCCCTGGGATTGATCTCCTTCTTGACGGCGGGTGAGGATGAGGTGCGCGCCTGGCCGATTGCCGAGGGAACCTCCGCCCGCAAGGCCGCCGGAAAGATTCACTCGGACATCGAGCGCGGTTTCATCCGGGCCGAGGTGGCGTCGTTTGCGGATCTGGAGGCGGTCGGTACCTGGAAGGGTCTGCGCGATCGGGGTATGCTGCGTTTGGAGGGCAAGGACTACACGGTGCGCGACGGCGACGTGATCGAGTTCCGCTTCCACGTATGACCCAGGCCGCAAGCCGGAGCGGCGGCGGACGACGCCGGGAGCGGACCTCCCTGGCGGGCGCGTCGCGGCCACCGTTCCCGCGTGGGTGCGCAAGCCAGCGGGGGAGGCGCGTTTCCCCGATATAATGGGGCACGGTGAGGGTGCATGGTCGAGTATCTGCTCGTTCCGGCGGCGCTTCTCCTGATCGCCATGGTGGCAGCGACGCAGTTCCTGCTCCAGGGGGTGCGCTATGGCCCGCGCTCCCGGCGGACCCTGCGCTGGTTGGTCGTTCCGGCGCTGCTGTCCGGGGTGGGCGCCGCGCAGCCCGTGTCGGTGGCGTGGTGGCTGCGGGCCTTGGTGGCGATTGGCACGGCGGCGGCGACCTATCTGGCCCTGGCCGGCGCCCTCGTCCTGCGCTGGCGCAACCGCAAGCTGGTGGCGTTGGTTGGTGACGTTCCGGCGCTTCGCCAGCGGGTGGCGACCCGACGGCGCGAACTGCAGAGGCTGTTTTGGTTGATGGCGGCGGGGCCGGTGCTGCCCGCCGACCGCGCCGCGCTGGAGTCGCCGGTTGACTGGAAGGGCGTGGTGGACCGCTGGTGTGCCGTCGTCCCCGCGCGCGCCGCCCAGGTGCGACAGTGGCGGGCGGAGTTTCGCCGCGTGCCCCGCGCGGAGTTGGCCGGACGCGCCCGGGTGCTGGAGGCTGCGGTGCGCGATGCCCCGGCCGGGGAGGGTGAGGCGTTGCGCGCGCGGCTCGCGGTGCTGTGGTTGACGCACGCACAGACCGAAACGCCGGGCGATCGCGCATCGCACGTCCCCGACGCGGGTAACGCGCGGCTGCACTGGGAGCGCACCCGACATGAACTTGCCCATTTGCAAGAGGAATTGGCCCATCTGCTGCACCAACGCAGCACCCTCCTACGGCAGCGGTTGCCGTTGGATTGACGGGCGGGGCCAGGTCGGTCCCGCCCGCGGTGTCAGCGGCCGCGGCGGCGTGCGTCGGGCACGCGCCGGGTGTTGCCCTGCGGGTCCAGATGCGCCATGGCGTGTTCCAGCGCGACGCGGACGACGCAACCGCAGTCGTGGGAAGAGACGGCGCCCCACCCCTGCGTGGAGACGAGGTCTGCGACGCCGATTTCCTGGGCGATGGCGGTCTTGGTGTTTTCCGACAGGAGCGGACGGTGTGCTGCGCTCACGAGCATCCCCCCCGCCGGGTAGTCTAACCGGTGGCGACGGGCGGCATGATGGACGGGGTGGATCACGCACCCCGGGCGGCGGAGGGGAGGCCCTCAGTGTCGGTGCTGGCCCTGTGCGGCGGCCTGCTGGCGGTGCTCGCCAGCGCGCGGCTGTTCACCAACGGCCTGGAGTGGTTCGGCCGTCGATCGGGCATGGCGCACGCGGCGCTTGGCACGGTGTTTGCCGCGCTGGGCACGGCGCTGCCAGAGGCATCGATCGCAGTGCTTGCCGCCGTCGGGCTCGGACGTGCCTCGACCGGTGACGCGGTCAGCATCGGCGCGATATTGGGTGCGCCCCTCCTGCTGAGCACGCTGGGATTTGCCCTGCTCGGTGTGGGCAGCCTGCGCCGGGGTGGGCGCACCCTGGCGGTGGATGGGGCCGCGCTGCAGCGGGACCTCGCGCTGTTTCTGTTGACCTTTGGGGCGGCCACCGCCTGTGGGCTGCTGGGCGCCGGGCGGTTCTTGCGCGCTGCGGTGGGTCTGGCGTTGGTCGGCGGCTACCTGCTCTTTGTCGTACGGGTTCTGGCCCGCTCCGGGGTTGAGGACGCGGCGGCGGCCGACCCGGGGCCGCTACTGTTTGCCAGGAGGTCCACGGCCTCGTGGCGGGCCATCGGGGTGCAGTTGGCCGCGGCGATGGTGGTGATGCTGGGCGGCGCGGAGTTGTTTGTTCACACCCTGTCCGGCCTGGCGGTGCAACTGGGCATGTCCGGCTTCGTGCTTTCCGCGCTGGTGGCCCCCCTGGCCACCGAACTGCCTGAGACGGTGAACAGCTTGGTGTGGACGAGCCAGGGCAAGGACACCCTGGCCGCCGCCAACGTCACGGGTGCGATGGTCCTCCAGGGGGCCGTGATCCCGGCCGTCGGCATGTGGTTCACGCCCTGGAAGTTCTCCGGGTCTGAAGACCTCGCCGCGCTGGTGGCCCTGGCGGCGGCGGCCGGCGTCCTGATCGTCTTTCGCTGCACCGGGCGGCTGCAGCCGTGGGTCTTGGTGGCGGCGGGCGGTCTGTATGTGGCGTTCGCCATGCGGGTGCTGTGAGAACGGTGCGAGCCGTGCGGCCGCTTTGACGCAGCGGGGCCGCGGTCGGTATACTGCGCCTGCACAGGGGCGAATAGCTCAGCGGTAGAGCACCTGCCTTACACGCAGGGGGTCGGCGGTTCGAACCCGTCTTCGCCCACCAGGAAAGACGTAGAGGCTCTAAGAAGAACAGCAATCGCGCCTGGCAGCAAATGGGTCCCGTTGGAGTTTGGCGTTACGCGTGGCCAACCGACTCCCGCCATGCCCTCGCCCCTCTCTGGTCTAGCGGCAGTTTCGCAACGGGCGTAGTACCTGCCGAGGTTCGGGGCCGGGGCTAGACAGGGGCGCGGCGCCAAAGCCGCGCCCCTGTGGCGTTTCCGGTGTTGGGGCGGGTGGATCGGCGAGGGGCAGGCGGGCGCCGGAGCGTAGTACCTAACATTGTTGGCAGGACACGATGCTGGAAAGGCAGGAAACACAAGGAAGTCGCCGAATCTGTCCTCCATGCGTAGTACCTGATGGGAGGACGGACCATGCCCCGGCTCGTCCAAAAACACGTTCGGGGCCACGCTTACTGGTACGCCGTCGAGTCCAGACGTATTGACGGCAAGCCCCGCGTCGTCTGGCAGCGC
>DAHWHT010000016.1 GCA_027335515.1 Clostridia bacterium | reverse complement strand
TGCCGACGACCCAAACACCCGATCTTGCCCGCCTGTCTCCAGACGAGGCCCGCGTGTACGAGCTGGTGGTGCGCCGGTTCGTCGCGGCCCTGCTACCGCCGGCGCAGTACGACGACACCCAGGCCGTGACCGAGGTGGCTGGCGAGACCTTCCGCTCCCGCAGCCGGGTCCTGGTGAGCGCTGGATGGCGCGAGGCCGAGCCGCCGGCGGCGCCGGCCAAGGGCCGGGACGGCAAAGGGGCAGATCGGTCCAGTCTTGGCGCGGGCGGGGAGGACGAGGACCAGGGCGAGGTCGAGGCCGAAGGCGGGGACCTGTCGCGGCTGCGGCAGGGCATGGCGAGCCGGTGCGTGGACGCGGGGGCCGAGGCCCGACAGACGAAGCCGCCTGCACGGTACAGCGAGGCGACCTTGCTGCGGGCCATGGAGACGGCCGGGCGGCTCGTGGACGACGAGACCTTGGCCGAGGCCATGGCGGAGAGGGGCTTAGGCACCCCGGCGACCCGGGCCGCGATCATTGAGACCCTGCTGAAACGCGAGTACATTGTCCGGGTGAAAAAGGCCCTCGTGCCGACCGAGAAGGGAGAGACACTGATCCGGCTCGCACCGGCCGAACTCCGCGAGCCCGCCACCACCGGCGAGTGGGAGGCCCGCCTGCGTCGGATCGAGGCTGGACAGGAGGATGCCGCCGCCTTCTTGGGCGACATCGCCGGGCTCACCAGGCGCATCGTTGCCGACGTGGCCGGCCAGGATCGGGCCGCCCCGGCGGCCACCACGGGCAAGGAGAGCATCGGGGTGTGCCCGGCATGCGGTGGGCAGATCGTGGAAGGCAAGAAGGGCTTTGGCTGCGCGAACTGGCGGCCCGAGACCGGGGGCTGCAAGTGGGTGATCTGGAAGGAGGTCGCCGGGAAGACCCTGACCGCCGGGCAGGCGAGAGACCTGCTGGAGCGCGGGGAGACGAGCAAGCCGGTCAAAGGGTTCAAGTCGAAGGCGGGCAAGGCGTTCGATGCCAGGCTGCGACTGGACCGGGACACCGGGCGCGTCGAGTTTGTGTTCGCGCCCAAGACGGCGGCTCCTCGCCCCAATGCGAGGGCGGTCGGGGTGGCCAACGTGGCGCGCGTTCCGCCGCCCGGCAGGCACCACACAGGCGCGGCGGTGCAGGCGCCATACCTACGAACTCCGCCCGTCCGCTGAGGACGACCACAGGACGTTCTTGGTCGCCCACTCCTTATCCTCAGCCACCTCCACTTGCATGATCTCCACCCGATCCGGCAGCACCGCCACGGCACTGAGCCACTCCGCAGAGTCTGGTGGGGTGGCCAGGTTCGGCACGACGATCTCCTGCAGCCGCGCTGCGGCCCGCCGCAGAGCGGCTACCGCCGCATCGACCATCACTCGTTCGCCCTGGGGTTGATCCGACTCTCCGTCGAGCCCGAGCAGCCAGGCCGCACTGACATCGAGGGCACCTGCCAGTTTGCGCAGCGTGGCCTCCTCTGCCGGCGCGCTGCGCCCGCTCTCCCACTGGCGGACCGCCGCCAGGGACGCATCAATGGACCGCGCCAGAGCCTCCTGGGACAATCCCTTCCGGCTCCGCGCAACCCGCAGTCGCTCAGACAGGGCCGGGAACCTTGGTCGGCCGCTCCAGCCACCATGGCGCTGGGCTTGCTCGCTCTGCTCGGCCACGCTTCAACACCCCAGACACCATTCTACCCAGTCGCACTTCATCATGCACCGTATCATCTTGACACGTGGCGTCTTGTATCGGTATACTCACACCAAGGAGGTGGGGCACGAGACAAGCTCGGCCCCAGTCCCGCAGACCTAGCGCCCGCCCGCCGAGGGCAGGCCAACACACCCCCCACCGAGGGGGGAAGGAGGACGACCCACACGATGGCGACGGTCACGGTTACCGTCAGGCCCGCTGTCTCAGATTTCGTCCGCGGAGGCTACGCCCCGTCCCGGAACAAGATCGACGTTGACCTGGACCAGATCCCACCCGAGGACCGCAACGTGCTCGCCAACTGCATCGACCAGCGCAACGACGGTTCTTTCGTCGCTCGGGCCGCGCGGGCGGCGGGCGGGTTCGAACCGTACGCGGCGGTGGAAGTCGCGGCGCCCACCGTCGAGGCGCTTCTCTCCGCGGTCCGCGCTGGAGTCGAAACCCAAGCCGCTTACGCTGCTGAGCAGGCCCAGCGCAAGGCCGCTATCCGGGCGGAGACGCTGGCCGTCCTGCGGGAGCGGAAGACTCGCGCAGACCACAGTTGGGTGGACGACGTGAGATACGACTACGAGGAACCGGCTTGGCCTTCGCCGGTGGATGAGGAGGTCAAGACTTCGGCGGAGGCCAACGCCTGGACCGCTGAGCTGAAGACGAAGCGCGAGCAGTCCGAGGCAGGGGCCGCCGCAGAGGCGAAGCGGAAGCGCGAGGAGCGCGAGCGGGAGGAGGCCGCGGCCGAGGCACGCAAGGAAGCGCAGCGGGCGGCGTTGCGAGCGTGGGCTCAGGAGCATGGCAGCGAACGTGTGCAGCTCCTGATCGAGGAGAACCACTCCTCCTGGGTGGACATCGCCCAAGACGAGTTCCTCTCCGCCCACACGCCCGACGGCTACGCCACCCTGGAGTCCACCGCCAAGGGCTCCTACAGGGTGAAGGAACGCACCAAGCCCACCGCCGACGACATTCTCGCGCTTCGGGAAGCCCGCAAGCTGTGCGAGGGCAACCCGTATCTCAGCGACCCAGGCATGTGCTGGATCGTCACGTGGCGGGACGCCGAGGCAGACGAAGACGCCGACGAGGACGGCGAGGTCGTAGACCGCAGGTATCCGGCCATCGAGATCAAGGTCTCGACTCCGATTACCACCTATGGCGCCAACCGCACCGTGTGCCGCGAGGTCGTGCAGGGCTGAGAAAGACGGTGAGGCCCCGCCCGGCGACTCGGGCGGGGCTTTCTGACTCGCGGCGGCGGAGGAGGTTGCATCACCATGAGCCGAAAAGCCGGAGCGATCCTTGACTTGCGCCTGAGTCGGTATCGCGCCATCGGCGACTGGCAGCGGACGCGCGTGCCGGGCGGCGTGGCGAAGGCGACCGGCCAGCATATGGCTCGGATCGACGAGACGCACTATGTCTGGGAGTACGACTCACAACTCCCAGACGGCACGCCGACCTATTCCATCGTCGAGGTCTATAAGAAGAAGGCTGGGGCCGGGTGGACGGGGGCTTGTTGGGAGTTCCGGTCCGTGGAGTCAGCCCAAGCCTTCGAGCAGGACGTGCGGTGCCACGGGGGTGTGATCGGCGGACTTGAGGTTCACGCGACCGTCGAGCCTGTGTGGTCCGGTTGGCGACTGGTCCGCGCGCGGCCTGACCAATGGGGTGCGTCTTGGCTGTTCAACTTCACGTCCGCCCGGGCTCCTTTCCCGTTGGCAGTTCAGGATGGAGAGGGCGGGGAGATCATCCTCGTCGTTCGAGCAGAGGAGCTAGCGCGGGCGGTGGAGGAGGCCGCGGCGGGGCCTTGGCCTACCAAGGTTCGCCTCGACGGCGCGGATGACGAGGCGCCGCCGCAGCCCCTCCCGGTCATCCAACCCGCGCGCATCGGCGGCTGGCGCGTGGTCGCCGACGTCTCTCAACACCCGCTGGCCATCCGAGTCGGGGCGGAGCTGGGCCTATTTTCCTTGCCGCCTGCCCCATACTGGGACGTGGAGAAGAACGCCCAGCGGCGGCCGGCTTGGCACGGGAAGATCATGTCCAGCGCCTCCGATTGGCCCGGCGTGAGGCGGCGCCTCGAAGCGATTGGCATCCCGGTGGGAGAGCTGCCGCCGGTCGTCAACACCGTGGCCCTCTGCCCCGACGCCGTGCCCGGCTGGAGCCGTCCGACCTCCACCGGCCGGCAGTTGCACGGGTACCAGCGTGCCGCTGTCGAGTTCGTCGCCGCGCAGGACCTGCGCGCCGTCGACGGAGACGAGATGGGCCTCGGGAAGACGGCGGAGGCGATAGCGGCCGCGGAGGGCACCGGCCGCGAGCGAATCCTCGTGGTGTGCCCGGCGGTCGCTCGCTGGGTCTGGGACGCCGAGGTCCGCGCGTGGGCGCGGGACGGGGAGGCCGCAGTTATCTACCACGTCCGGGACACCCTGGCCCCCGCCGTGCCGGCGGACGCTCGGTGGGTCGTGGTGAGTTACGACCAACTCGTCACGCGCCGCCAGTCCGTCCCCTGCCCCAAGGGTATGGACTCACCAGCCTTCAAGGCGCTGGTGGCCATGGCCGCGGGCATCGAGGAGCCGGACGATCCCGAGGACCACGAGCACGAGGGACCTGCTCTCGGCACCAGCAGCCGGAGCATCGTGCTGGCGGAGCCGCTGCCCCTCGTCCATCCGGAGCTGCTTCCCGAGGAAGTGCGGCAGCAGATTGACCGAGCGAACCACCGGCTGACGGGGCCGCTCCTCACCGAGTTGCAGCGTTGGCGACCGGACCTTGTGATCGCCGACGAGGCGCACCGCGTGAAGAACCGTGACGCGAAGCGGACCAAGACGGTGCAGGGGCTGCTCGACGGCCTGTACCCCGACTATGCGGACCGCCACGTCCTCCTGCTGACCGGCACTCCGCTGCGAAACGCCGCCCGGGACGCCGAGTCGCTCCTGCGCATCCTCGATCCCGGGATCAAGGACAAGGGGCAGAAGCTGAGCGAGCGGGAGATCACGTCCTACCTCCAGAGGGTCATGATCCGGAGGCGGGCGCGCGATGTCGTGCAGGAACTTCCAGACTTCGTGCGCCAGCGCTGGGAGGTCGAACTGACCGCGGCGTCAGCCGAGTGGCGGGACGCGTACCACGGTGCACTTGAGACGGCGGCCCGGAAGTTTCAGCTCGCATACCTGCTGTTCCTGTCGAAGGGCAAGGTAGCCGCGGAGATCGCCGCCCGGCAGGCCGCCCTGCCCGCCTTGTCCGCCGCCCGGCACTACCTGGGGATGAGCAAGGCGGTAGAGCCCGCGACTGCAGAACTCATCGCGTCCGTGGTCGAGGATCGCGGCTGTGCGGCCGTGTTCGCCCACCACCTCGACGTGCTCGACCACCTCCACCAGGCGTTGGGCGCCCAGGGCTTGCGGGTCGTCCGGGTAGACGGGGGCACGCCTGACGCCGCGCGCAAGGAGGCGCAGACGCGATTCCAATCTGGAGAGGCTGACGTGTTCCTCGGCGGCATCACGGTCATGGAGAGCATCGGCGTCCCGCGGGCGGATGTGGGAATCTTCGCGGAGTTCGATTGGGTCCCGGCAGTGATCCAACAGGCAGAGGGGCGGCTGTACCGCCCGGCGGCCGGCAGCAAGACCAGCGTCCACATCGTGCAGGCCACCGCGAAGCTCCACGAGTACGACACGAATCTGGACGCCGAGATGCTCGCAATCGTTGATCGGAAACTCGCTCAGATCCGCTCCGTACTCGGTGAGACCGAGGTGGCGGCCCTTACCGTCGAGCAGAAGACTGGCGCCATGAACGAGGTGCTGGACGCGATCCTGCGCAAGCTCGTCCCGGATCGGGAGAGTATCTCCCCGGCGTCGGTGGAGACGGAAGTCGCAGCAGCCGCAAGCGCCGGCATGCTACGCCCCGCAGCGCACACGTCTTCGCGGCGGCGGCGCGCGGGTTCGACCGGGGCCCGTCAGTGATCCGCGACGGCCCCAGAGGTGCCCGCAGGTGCCGGGGTAGCGGAGGCGGAGGATCCGGCTCCAGCGGCGCCGGCAGCGCCTGACTACGCCGACCCGATGCACGCTGAACAGGAGAACCAGGCTGCGGCTGGGGCGGTGTGAGCCGCGTCTCCGTCCGATCCCCGGACGGGGCCTTCGCCTACCCGGCGGTGTTCGTGTAATGGTCATTACCCGAACAGAACGCGACATTGCCCCTTGCACCGCGCGGCTTCCCGGTATCCAGTGGCACAGCGACTCGACAAGATTACGCGAACTGGAGGCGGTTTGCGTGGACATCGACGGGTTCCTGGGTGCGCTCCGGGTCGCCGGCCGGAGTGAGGCGACCGTCCGGGCATACGCCCAGGACCTCGGCAGGTGGGAGCGGGTCGGCCGGGACCCGGCCGCCTATCTGA
This sequence comes from Clostridia bacterium, assembly GCA_027335515.1. The sequence continues at coordinate 2,650 of DAHWHT010000016.1, read as the reverse complement.
CTGGGCCGGCGTCGAGCCGGGCCCGGCGGCGCAGTTCGCTCCGCGCTTATTGGCACTGGGTGGAGGCCCAGGGCCTGGATCCGGGTCCGTTCCCGCTGGCTGGCATCCCGCACCCCAGGGTGGACATGCCCCCGCCTCGGGCGCTGCCCGAGCCCGACGAAGCCCGCCTGGCGGCCGCTATCCGGGGGCTGCCGCGCCCGTGGCGGACCCTCTTCACGCTGATCTTGGATATTGGGATTTGCGCCGGGGAGGTGACCGCGCTCAGGGTCCGTGACCTGGAGTCGTCCGCCGGCGCCGAAGGCGTCCGGGTGCTGGGCAAGGGCGGCCGGTGGCGGGAGGTGCCGCTCCTCCCCGGCATGGCGAGTCGGCCGTTGCTGCGGCGCTTGGTCCAGGGCAAGCCGGGGGAGGCGTTCGTGTTCCCTGGCCGCGCCGGAGGCCGGTTGACCGTCCGGGCCATGGAAAAGCGGTTTGCCGCCCTGTGCGAGACGGCCGGCGTCGCAGCGGTGCCGCACGACCTGCGGCACACCTGCGCGACCCGGCTCGTGAACCGGGGCGTGGACATCTTGGCGGTTCAGCGGTTGCTCGGGCACGCCTCGGTCCAGACGACGCAGCGGTACGGCAGACTGGGGGATCGGGAGTACCGCCGGGCCCTTGAGACCGGCTTGTCTTAGATCAAGCCCGTGCCCGGTACGCAGCCCATTCTGTGGCCGCCCGCGCCATCCGCTGCGTCCACTCGCTCTGGTCGCCACCGGCAATCTCGCCCCACATCCTGGCACAGATCCGGGCGAACACGGTCAACCCTTCGCCGGGCGCTGTCTGCCACGCCGGCACCTCCTGCACGACCGCCTCCGCCGACACCGCGCTGTGGCCGTCCGCCATGAGCCGCACGATCAGGCAGGCCGGGTCGATCCACCCGGCGCCGCGGGTCGGCCAGGCCCAGTCGGCGAGCAGGGCTCGCCGGCCGCTCATCAGCACGTTGAGCGGGTTATAGTCGGTGTGCAGCAGCCGGTCGCCCGCCAACCACGCGAGTTCGTCGGGGGCGTCCACATGCTCCCGCCACCGATGCGTGGCGACCTTGACCGGTAGATCGGGACAGGGGATCTGGCCGAGCGCCGCCATGGTTTGTGCGACCTGCACGAGGTCTGCCGAACCCGGCCGGTAATCGGCGTGGCGGCCACGCACGGCCTCGAAGCCCAACACATCCCACTCGTCCTGGACCCGCCAGAGCAGTCGCGGAGACAGGTGGGTCACGTGGGGATTGATCATCGCCTCCATGTCCTGGGTCCACCGTCGCCGGTAGTCGCGGTGTAACCCCTTCACGAACACCGCCCCGCGCTCGGCGGTAAGCACCGCCGCCACGGCGGAGTTCAGCCCCGCCGATACCGTTCGCGCCGACCACACCCGGCCCGTGTGCTGTTCCACGGCACTTCTGGTGTGCTCGGGTAGGTCGTGCCAGTCGATACGCCCAAGCGCCACGCTCGTCACCCCCCGTTGTCGCCGTAAAGGGCTGCCCGCCGTCACACGACTTCACAAGGGGGACCTCTGTGGACCGGGGCGGTACAGGGTGATGTCGGCGACCAGCAGGAAGCCGAGCCGTCTCAGGATCGGTTCGGAGGTGCTGGGGGTTGCACTGGTGGCGACGAAATCCGCGCCCCAGCATCTCGCCACTTCCAACCGCCGTTCGGTGACCACCTGGTACAGCCCCTGGCGGCGGAAGTCGGGGTGAGTCTCACCGCTCGACAGCAGTGCCCAACCTGTGCGCTTGGTGATGAGTCCCGCGGCCCGTGCTAATCCCGCCTCGCCTGGAACAAAAACCAAACGGCGCGGACCCGTCGTTATACGCTGCAATTCGACGAGGCGCTGTTCCGCCGCCAGGGGGGCGTCGTCAAACACCACCCGATCAAGGGCGAGCACTTGGTCCAAGTCCTCAGGCGTCGCGGCCAAGCGGACGTCAGGCATCGCGGAAAAGGTCCGGGAGTAGAGCCGTTCGTGCGGCAAGACCATCAGCCGCCGGCGAGAAGCGGCGGCGTAGCCGTGCTCCGCGAGCCACGTGGTCAGCCCGGGCGTTTCAAGCGGTCCAACGGTGATCGGTGGCAGCTCATGATACTCTGTGGTCAGACGGCACCAGAACTCGGCCAACTTCTCTGGAGGGACGCGGACACGCTCGACTCCCGATCCGTACCCCTGCGCGTCGGGGTACGACCCGCAGCTGCCCCACTTGTCGGTCCACTCTGTTGCGCCTGGCCACAACTCGGGAAGGTCTCGCTCGATGCGCCTCAGGTACCACATGTTCGCGGTCGACATGCTCTGGTCGGTTTGCGGATCAACGCCATCGGCCATGGAGTCCCCCCGCCCTACGTGTCGTCTTTGCCCTTTCCGGATCCAGTAAAGGCTTATGGTGCCGGGGTCATCTGAGAGACGTCCCGTGGACGCCACGGTCTACCCGGAGTCCTTCCCGAGCGGAAACCGTATCCATCCAAGCCACGGCCTTCACATCCTTCGGTCGGGTGTGCCCCGCGCTCACTCCCAGAGGCGGTTGATGGACGCCACCGTCTCATCACGAAGGCGTGGCAGCCCAACCGCTTCTGCGGCATCCTGGTAGGCGGGAACGAACCGCCGCAAGTCGGCTATGGCGGCGACTGCCGCTTCG